>NZ_JANSHQ010000191.1:0-4192 GCF_047461715.1 Synechococcus sp. R8-2
GTCAGCGGGACGGAGTCCTTGCCGGGCAGCCCAGAGTACGGGCAGTTGGCTTTAGGCCTGGCCTTGGAAGTGGGTTTGATTCAAGGGGCGATGGGGTTGTTGCGGCTGGGGTTTTTGGCCAATTTCTTAAGCCACACGGTGGTGACTGCCTTTGGCAGCGCGGCGGCCTTGATCATCGGCTTCAGCCAGCTCCGGCACCTCTTGGGGGTCAAGATCGCCAACACGGAGTCCTTCTTGCTGTTGGTGCAGCGGCTGTGGCAGAGCCTGGATAAGGTAAACTGGGTAACCTTTGGCTTGGGGCTGCTGGCCGTATCCCTGCTGGTGTACGCTCAGCGAAAGTTGCCCCACCAACTGCGGCGTTGGGGTGTGCCTCCAGGTTGGGCCTTGATTTTGACCAAGGGGGCACCGCTAGCGGCTGTGCTCGTGACCAGCCTGTTGGTCTGGGGCCTAAACCTCTCGGAGAGGGCAGGGGTATCCGTTGTTGGCTCCATTCCTTCCGGGTTGCCCCCCTTGGGCTTTCCCTCGTTGAGCTGGGGACAGTGGACAGCGCTTCTGCCCACCGCCTTGGCCATTAGCTTGGTGGGCTTCACGGAGAGCTATGCCGTGGGGCAGTCCTTGGCCAGCCAGCGGCGGCAGAAGGTGGATCCCAACCAAGATCTGGTGGCTTTGGGGGCAGCCAACTTGGCAGCAGCCTGCAGTGGCGGCTATCCGGTAACGGGAGGCATCAGCCGGTCGGTGGTGAACTTTCAAGCAGGCGCCAACAGTGGCCTGGCCTCCCTGATCACCGGCCTGTTGGTGGCTTTGACGGTCATCTGGCTGATGCCCCTGTTCACCTTCTTGCCCCAGACCACCCTGGCGGCCATTGTTCTGGTGGCGGTGCTGGCCCTGGTGGATTTTCACCCCCTGCTGCAAAGCTGGCGCTACGACCGTGGCGATGCCCTGGTTTGGTTGGTAACCTTTGCCAGTGTGCTGGGGATCGGAGTGGAGCAGGGGATCGGAATAGGGGTGTTAGTCTCCATCCTGCTCTTTCTTTGGCGGGCTAGCCGTCCTCACATTGCCATCGTGGGTCAGGTGCCCGGTACGGAGCACTACCGCAACGTGCAGCGCCATGAGGTGATTACCGATCCCCGTATCTTGGCAGTGCGGGTGGACGAGAGCCTGTTTTTTGCCAACGCAGCCTACTTGCAGGAGTATCTGCTGCGAGAGGTGGCGGCGCGACCCACAGTGGAGCAGGTGCTGCTCGTTGCCAGCGCCATCAACTTCATCGACGGCAGCGCTTTGGAAGTGCTGACCCAGTTGGTGGAACGTTTGCAGCAGGCAGGGGTGGGCTTTGCCATGGCCGAGGTGAAGGGGCCGGTAATGGATCGCCTCCAAAAGGCTGGGTTTGTGGAGAAAGTGGGCGCTGAGCGCTTCTTCCTCTCCACTCACCAGGCGATGCAAGCCCTCGGATCCCAGCAGAGCCTCAGTCAGGTGTCATCTTCCTGATCAGCACAAGGGGGGTTTGTTCAGCGGCATTGCCGGCGGGGTTCTTGCCCAGGGCTTGCTCCACCAGCTCCCGCTCTACGCCGGGGCTGGCTGCCAGGATCTTGACCTGCCCCAGATCGTTGGCATCCACGATGGCCACTTCGTAGCCCGTCTGCCGATGCAGATCCCCCACCAACTTGGCCGGATCCCGCGGCCCCAGCACGATGAACTGGTCATAGGGAGGCAGGGTGCCAGTAACGTCGTCGATGAGATCGGCCTGCTCCCCCGCCAGGGCATAAAAGACCCCCGGGATCCCCAGCAGTTTGGCCAGGGATCCCACCACAAAAGCCCACACCACCCGCCAGGCCCCGGAGCAGTCGATCAAAGTCTGCATCCCGTAGCAGCTTGAAAGACTGGTCTTGGAGGGGAAGAAGTAGCACAGGGTGTGGGCCAGCCAGCCGGGCTGCACCTGCAGGGGATGGCGGAAGTTGCCCTGGACAATAGCCACGGCGCTTTCCGAGATGGCCACCATATCGCCGGGCTGGATGTGAGGGCCTACATACCGCCGTAGCACCTCGGCCAAGTCATCGCTGGGGGTCAGCAGATGGGTGGGAACGGCGGCCCAAAGGAGGGATCCCTGCTGCTGCCAGTTCAGCTCTGGCAAGGGCTCCACCTCCTGCAACGGCAGGATGAGATGGCTGGTCTTGAGGGTGCGCCGCTGCCGCCCGTACTGGATGTAGTCCAACTCCAGCCAGGCAGAGCGCAAATGGGCCAGCCCTTCCCCCTTCAGCTCGATCTCAACCTCTAGGCCAGTCTGGTTCTGGGGGGTGATGATGTAGGCCTGCCAGTAGTTGTCTTGGCGGGGGGGAAGATCCGGATGGCGAGAGCGCAGGCGTAGGCGGGTGTGAATGCCTTCTGGGGATCCGGCGCTGAGCAAATGCAGTCGCGGCTCCACCTGGGCCAAGGTGACTTCCAAAAGGGGGTTGAGGTTGCGAGCCACAAACTCCGCTTGAATGACCCAGTGCTCGGGGGTGTGGCGGCTGATGCGCCAGCCTTGGGGCTCCACCACCAGGTGATCGGCGGGGCGGGTCTTGAGCCAGTAGAGCAAGCTGCCCAAACTCAGCAGCAACCCGGCCACTACCTGAGCCCAGCCCCAGGGATCCCACAGCCAACGCCAAGCCCCCCATAGGCTGAGTCCTACCCCGGCCAGCACTGTGGCCAACACGCCACGATTCACCATGCTGCTGCTTGTTGCCATCGGGATCCCACTCCTCCAAGTCCTTAAACCCTGCTAAAGTCTGCCCCTTTGTCCACCACAACACCCTAGACTACAGGTACGCTCTAGCTCTTCTCCCAAACCCTAGCCATCCTACCGGGAAACCGAAGCAGGCTGCGGCGAGATCTCCACACCAATTTTTAATCTCAAACAGTTAGCTTACAAATAGATTTCATCTCAGGCTTTTCAGAACACTCTGGGAGTTTCCTATGGCGCACAAACAGCAATTCAAAAGTTTTGCCGACATGATTCAGGGATCCAAAACCCCGATCCTGGTGGATTTTTATGCTTCCTGGTGCGGCCCTTGTCAGGTTATGGCGCAAGTGTTGGAGCAGGTAAAACCTCAGGTGGGGGATGCGGTTACTTTTGTGAAGGTTGACACCGAAAAGTACCCAACCATCGCTGCTCGCTGGGGCATTCAAGCGGTGCCAACGCTGATCCTCTTCAAAGATGGGAAGCCGATTGACCGCATTGAGGGGCTGTTGCAGCCGCGGGCCCTGTTGGAGCGGTTGCGGGCGCAGGTTAACTAAACCTGTAAGCTAGGTGAACTTTTCTGGATCCCCCGTGCAACTGCCGCTTCTGCAGGTTCACCTGCCGGGTGAAGTGCCCTACCGCACTGCCTGGGCTTGGCAGCAGGCAAGACTGGCCCATATGATCCGGGATCCCCAGTTGCCGGACGGATTACTGCTGCTCACCCATCCTGCGGTTTACACCTTGGGGGCAGGAGCCGATCCCAAGTTTCTCAAGAGCCTTTCTCAGCCGATAGGATCCCCGGCTATCCACCCGGAATCTCCTTCTGAACAAGAGCCGGAAATCCTGCGGGTGGAGCGCGGCGGCGAAGTGACCTACCATGGGCCGGGGCAGTGGGTGGGCTATGCGATGCTGAACCTAAAGCGCCACCGCCCAGATCTCCACGAGTACCTACGCCAGCTAGAAGAGGTGGTTATCCAGACCTTGGCCCACTTCGGCCTACAGGGGGAGCGGATCCCTGGCTTGACAGGAGTTTGGGTGCAGGGCCGCAAAGTGGCGGCCATCGGCATCAAGGTTTCCCGCTGGGTGACCTACCACGGCTTTGCCCTCAACGTCTGCCCGGATCTAGCTGCCTTCGAGGCCATCGTGCCCTGTGGGATCCCTGATCGCCCGGTGGGATCCCTGGTGCACTTTTGTCCGGAGGTAACGATGGCTGCCGTAGCTCCGGTGCTGGTGGAGTCGTTCTGTCAGGTCTTTGGGCTGCAGGCTCAGGCAGTTTCCCTGGCCGAGTGGTTGGGAGAGCCTCGGCTTTCTGACAAGTTGCTGGGAGAATCAACCGCTCAGACGCCTAAGCGCAAGTGAGGGGAAAGACCAGACAGGTTACCCAACTTCGAGGTGGCCCTAGGTTTAATCCAAGGGCGGCTAATCCACCCCCAACTGGCGCAGCAGTTGCTGCAGGATGGCCTGGTTGGCAAAGTTGCC
>NZ_JANSHQ010000192.1:0-10102 GCF_047461715.1 Synechococcus sp. R8-2
TCCGAAAGGGGGGGCCTGCTCTTTCGAGGGGAAGCTGCCTGGCATCCCCGAGTCGAGTGTTCCGCGTTCGCGTCGGCAGCGCGAAGGGCTTTGGGCGTGAGCGGGTTTTTCATGGATTGGCCTGGCAGCGTCTTTCTCTTTTCTATCCCCTTTTGGCCGGGTAGCCTAGGAAGAGGATCTCAATCGCCGATGGTAATCTGCCCCACCATACCTGCTTCTGCATGGCCGGGAATGGTGCAAACCAAAGCGTAGACTCCAGATTTCAGGGGAATAAATTGCCACTCCACCGAAGCGCCTGGCTTCAGTTCCAATTCTCGGATCTGGCCCTTAATTTCCACGCCGGCCACGTCCAGCTTGCGGGTCCAGACGGCATCGGCAAAATCCTTGGCGCTGAAATAGTGCTTCAGTTGGCTGGGGTTGCTCAGGCGGAGACGGTAGAGGCTGCCGTTGCGAAAAGACAGTTCCTTGGGCACAAACACCAACTGATTGTCGGCAGTACCCAACTCAACCACCTTCTCCTGCGGCGTTTGTCTGGAGAGATCCCGCGCCCATACCGGATGCGGGATCCCAATCATGAGAACCGATAGCCAAATTCCCAGCACCAGGAAATGACAGAACCTGTTTAACATTGCAACAACGAGGAGAGAGGAAAGAGCAAAGAGAAAAGAGCAACGAGGAGAGAGAAAAGAGCAAAGAGAAGAGATTCCTCCTTCTCACTTCTCACTCCTCCCTTCTCACTCCTCTGCGAGTAGCCTGGAAACTCAAGATAGCATCTCTAGGCGGAGAGGTTTTGATTCCCTTCTGCCCTGTCTAGCCATCCACATCCTCGTAGAGCCGCACGGCTGGGGCTTCCTCTCCGTCTTTCCTTATTTCAAGGGCTACCGCAGCGACGTAGCCACCGGCAACCCGAAGGGGTAGGGTTACCCAGCAAGAGTCCCCGTCCAAAGCTCTGGAGCCGGCCAGACCCCTGCCTGTTCCCTTCAGGAGCGCCTCCTTTTGTGTCCACATTTGAAAGAAAAGGGCATCCCGCTCTGGAGCTGGACAGCTGGCCAAACGGCCCTGCTCAGCAGCCGAAAAGTAGCGCTGGGCGATGCGCTGCCAGCGGAGCACAGGTCGAACCCATTCCAGATCCACTCCAATGCGGTATTGCCATCTCAGGCCGATCAGGACGCGCTCGTGGGAGTGGCTGAGGTTGAACTGCAGCGGCAGGGGTGGATCCCGCCAGTAGGGTTTGCCGGTAGAACTGTGGTCGAGGGGGATCCCCTGGGGCGGAATGCCGCTGTAGCGGCTGAGCAAGCTCCGCAACCCAAGACGACCGGCCAGAAAGCGGCGCCGATCTGCCGGCAGTTGTAAACGCTCTGCCCGCCGACATTCTTCAGGGGAAAGAAGGCCGAGCTGGGGGAGCAACTTCTCCAACGGGGGGACTGTCTGCAGCCAAAGATGCACCTCTGACTTTCCCGACAACGGCTGCAGGGATCCCCCTGTGGCGACTGCTACCTCGCTGAAGTTGGATCCAGACAACTCTGAAAACTGAGGATAGGGTAACATGGCCTTGAATTGGTGGGGTTGGCAACACCACCCAGACAGTACACCCTTTCCTGTACGCGCTCGCGAGGCCTGGTCTGACCTGATGCCCTCCTTCCACTATCCCCCCCGTCCTGACCGTGTCCGCGCAGCTCGTCAGCAGGCTATTCGTCAGGGGATCCTCTGGCTGTTGTTGGGGTTCACGGCTGTGTTGGCGGGTTCTGCCGGTGCCCTCTTGGCCGTGATGTTGCCCCGTCAGGTGATCCCAACTTCCCTCACTCCTGCAGAGCAAGAAGCCTTCCGTCCCGATGCCTTACGGGCTGCGGCTCTGGATCGCTCGTTGCATATCCTCATTCTCGGCACGGACAACCCGGATCCCACCCTGCCCTTGCCCACAGAGCGAGATCGCTTCCACACCCGCAGCGACACCATTCTCTTGGCCCGCTTTGATCCCCAGGCGCGGCGGATTACCGTTTTGTCCATCCCCCGCGACACTCGTGTGCGCTTGCCTGGCTTTGGCGTGACCAAGATCAATGCTGCCAACTTGGCAGGGGGCCCGGCGCTGGCGGCCCAGGTGGTCAGCCACTTGATGGGTGGGATCCCGATTGACCGCTACATTCGCCTCAATACCGATGCTCTGGAAGAGCTGATCGACGCGGTGGGCGGCGTGGAAATCTACGTGCCGGAACCGATGCAATACGTGGATCACACCCAGCAGTTGTTTATCCACCTGGAACCCGGCTGGCAACGCCTCAACGGGGAACAAGCCCACCACTTTGCCCGCTTTCGCCGCGATCACCTGGGATTGGGGGATATCGGTCGGGTGCAACGGCAACAGGAATTGCTGCGGGCCCTGAGCCGGGAACTGCTCTCTCCTGCCGTCTGGCCGCGGATCCCGAAGATTTTGCAGGTCGTCCGCACCAACCTCGATACCAACCTCACCTGGGAAGAGGTTCTGAGCTTGGCCAAGTTTGTCCTCACCTCTGGGGGCGATCGCATCGACCTGGTGCTGTTGCCGGGCCGCTTCAGCCAGCCGGGAGAATTTTCCACCAGCTACTGGCTGCCGGATCCAGCCGGGATCCGACGGGTGGCCGTCTCCCACTTTGGCCTGGAGGCAGAGGTAGCCCGCATTCCTCCACACCGCCTGCGCATAGCCGTGCAAAACGCAACCGGAGAGCCGGGGATGGCCCGCCGTATGGTGCAAGAATTGGTGAGGCAAGGATACGTCCATGCTTTTGCTGTGGAAGACAGCACCCAGGTGCTGCAGCAAACGGAGATCCTCGCCCAGAGCGGGGATCGGGAGGGGGCTAAACAGATCCGCGCCGCCATTGGCCTAGGAGAGATGCGGGTAGAGTCCACCGGCGTTCTCAACTCCGACGTCACCATTCGGATCGGCCAGGATTGGGCCCAACAACTTGCTTTGGATGAAGCGCTCCGCACCACTGACGCCAACGGCCAAGCCCAAGCTCCGCCCGGAGCAGCTCAGCTCTAGAGAGCCGGTTCGGTTGCGAGTGCGGATTTCCGAAAAAGAGCCTGCTTGTCGGGGACTTTTCGGTCTCTGTAGATTAGCACTGAGCTTGTTTGAGTGCTGAGCCACCTATGACCGTGCTGGAACAGGGATCCATCACCATCCACACCGAGAACATCTTTCCCATCATCAAGCAGTCTCTCTACTCGGATCGAGAGATCTTCTTGCGGGAGCTGATCTCCAATGCTGCTGATGCCATCACCAAGCTGAAGATGGCCAGCCTTGCCGGCGAAGTGGCAGATCTCCCAGAGCCGGAGATCACGATTGCCCTCAACAAGGAGGCCAAGACCTTAGCGGTGGCCGATAACGGCATTGGCATGACTGCCGAGGAAGTGAAAAAATACATCAACCAGGTGGCTTTTTCCAGCGCTGAAGAGTTCATTCAAAAGTACAAGGGCAAAGACGCAGAGCAAGCAATCATTGGCCACTTTGGTCTAGGATTCTACTCCTCTTTTATGGTGTCGCAGCGGGTGGAGATCGACACCCTCTCCTATCGGCCCGGCAGCACGCCGGTGAAGTGGGCTTGTGACGGCACCACTACTTTTACCCTCTCCGATTCTGAGCGCTCCAGCATCGGCACCACCGTTACCCTTTACATCACCCCCGAAAACGAAGAATACCTGGAGCCAAGCCGCATTCGGGAATTGGTTCGTAAATACTGCGATTTCATCCCCGTTCCCATCAAATTAAACGGGGAAGTGATCAACAAGCAAAAGCCCCTGTGGAGAACCTCACCTTCCGAACTCAAAGATGAGGATTACCTAGAGTTTTATCGCTACCTCTATCCCTTTCAAGAGGATCCCCATTTCTGGGTGCACATCAACACCGACTATCCCTTCATCGTGCAAGGGATCCTCTATTTCCCCAAGTTGCGCCCGGATATTGATCCCACCAAGGGTCAAGTCAAGCTGTTCTGCAATCAAGTCTTTGTCCAAGATAACTGTGAGGAAGTTATCCCCAAGTTCCTCCTACCTCTGCGGGGGGCCATCGACAGTCCGGATATTCCCCTCAACGTCTCTCGCAGCTTCTTGCAAAATGACCGCACCGTAAGACGCATTGGGGATCACGTTGCCAAAAAGGTGGCGGATCGTCTCAATGAACTGTACAGGGAAGATTACGAAAAATACGTCAAGGTCTGGCCCGACATCAGCCTCTTTATGAAGTTTGGGGCGATGAACAACGACAAGTTCTTTGCCCAGATTAAGGATATTCTCATTTTCCGAGTGGCCGGATCCCCTGCTGACAAACCCGAATATGTGACCCTGAAAGCGTACCTGGAGCGCACCCGCGACAAGCAAAACAAGCGAGTTTACTACGCCACCGATGAGGCTGCCCAGAGTGCCTACATCGATCTCCACCGCTCTCAAGGACTGGAAGTGATCATGCTGGATAGCTGGATCGACAGCCACTTCAGCAGCTTTTTGGAGCGGGAATACAAAGAAGAAGGGATCCAATTTAAGCGGGTGGACTCTGAGCTGGATGAAACGCTGGTGGATAAAGACAAAGCCGCCGAAATTGTTGACCCGGTAACGCAAAAAACCCGCAGCCAAAAGTTGATCGATCTCTTCCGACAAGCCCTGGGCAAAGACAAGTTGCAGATCCAAGCAGAAGCCCTTAAATCGGAGTCGGTTCCGGCCATGATCTTGCTGCCGGAGACGCTGCGGCGCCTGCAGGAGCTCAACGCCGTCATCCAGCAAAAGCCGCTGGAGTTTCTGGAAGAGCACACCCTGGTTCTGAACACGGCCCATCCCCTCATCCAAAACCTGCAGTCTCTTGCCGATCAGGGTCGGGATCCCGACTTGGTTCACCTCATCTGCAATCACATCTACGATCTGGCTTTGATTACCCAGAAAAGCTTTGACCCGGCAGCCGTGCGGGCCTTTGTGCAGCGTTCCAACGAAGTGCTGACTCGCCTCACCCGCCGTCAATAAGCAGCGCTGTCCAGGGTAGACTGCAGGGCTTCCGCTCCACCGGGCAGAGACGGACGGGATCCGGCCCCGTTGCCGCTGTGGCCGTAGCTGCCTTGGAGCACGGGGGCAACTTGGCGCATCAGAGTAGCCATCTCCAGGGCACTCATGGCGTATTCCCAACCTTTGTTGCTCTTGACCCCGGCCCGCTCCAGAGCCTGCTGCAGGGTATCGGCGGTGAGGATCCCGAAAATAACCGGCACTCCGGTACGAAATCCTGCCGCTGCAATGCCTTTGGAGACCTCCGCCGCCACATAGTCGAAGTGGGGAGTTTGCCCGCGAATCACTGCCCCCAGGCAGATGATGGCGTCATAACGGCGAGATTGGGCCAGTTGGTGGGCCAGCAAAGGCACCTCAAAACTGCCGGGCACCCAGTAGTAGTCCACCTGCTTGCTCTCCGGGCCGACATCCACACCATGCCGCTTCAGCGCGTCCTGGCACCCTTCTAACAATTTGCCGGTGATTAGGTCGTTAAACCGACCGATGACGATGGCCAGACGCAGATCCTCCGTCTGAACAAAATTGCCCTCGTAAACTGCCATCTACGCTGCTCCAGATCTACCCAAGAGAAGAACAAGCGGGCCGACACGGCAAAACCACGCTTTCCCATCCTAATTCACTTTCACTGAGGGAGCCACGGCGCAGACGCCCCGGCCTTCATGCCCAGAGGTACTGCTCGAAACGATGGCTTGCTGGCCCTCTTGGCATTCAACTTCCACCCCGCCTTGGCAACCATCTGGGCTGACTCAAAAGCGGGAAGGAACATCAACGGGTAATTGTTGGCCAGGGGAGAATTTTCCCATTGCTGCGCAACCCTGGGCGAATACAAATGGCGGTGTTTGTCTTCCTGGCCGTTTCTTTTGATAAAGATCTATTTTTGTGCGGAAAGACACACCTCTACCTGAGGCCAAGACCTAGCTTGGGTGCATGACACAGCCGCTTTCTGAAATTGCCCGCGCCCAAGGGATCAACTACTTTCTGCTCTCTTTTACCGACCTGCTTGGGATCCAACGGGCCAAGCTGGTGCCTGCCTCAGCTATCGACTTCATGGCAGAGGGTCAGGCTGGATTTGCCGGGTTTGCTGCCTGGTTGGACTTGACGCCTGCAGACCCCGATGTGTTTGCCCAGCCGGAGCGCGAGCGCTTGTTTCAACTGCCCTGGCAGCCGGAAGTGGCCTGGATGCCTGCCGATCTAATTCAGGTCAACGGGGATCCCTTGCCACAAACCCCCCGCTGGGTATTGAAGAAGGTGTTGTCCCAAGCAGAAGCTATGGGCTTTCAAGTCAAGACGGGGATCGAATGCGAGTTCATGCTTCTGTCGCCCGAAGAGTGGGCCATTTCCGATGAGCGCGACCAGCAGGCCAAGCCCTGCTATGACCAGCAAAGTTTGATGCGGCGTTTTTCGGTGATCCGGGACATCTGCGATGGCATGCAGAAGCTGGGCTGGGATCCCTATCAAAACGATCACGAAGATGCCAACGGCCAATTTGAAATGAACTGGCGGTTTGACGATGCCCTAGTTACGGCTGATCGCCACGCCTTTTTCAAATACATGGTGAAAAGCATTGCCGAAGAGCATGGCTATCGAGCTACCTTCATGCCCAAACCCTTTGCTCATCTGACAGGCAACGGCTGCCACACCCATATTTCTCTTTGGCAAGGCGAACAAAACCTGTTTGCCGATCCTCAAGGGGAATTGGGGCTTTCTCAACTGGCCTATCACTTCATCGGCGGGGTACTACACCATGCACCTGCTTTGTGTGCCCTCACCAACCCGACGGTCAATTCTTATCGTCGCCTCAATGCCCCTGTCACCCTCTCTGGGGCCACCTGGTCTCCCAATACGATCAGCTACAGCGGCAATAATCGCACCCACGCCATTCGGATCCCGGATGCCGGGCGGTTTGAATTGCGTTTGGCCGATGCTGCCGCCAATCCCTATCTTTTGGCTGCCGGTCTCATTGCCGCCGGCCTGGACGGGATCCAACACCAACGGGATCCTGGCCCCCGCTGCGACAACAACACCTACACGGATCCCCTCCCCAATGCCCCAACGTTGCCCGGCTCTCTGGTCGAAGCCCTCAACCATTTAGACCAAAACACCCTGTTCCGCAGCAGGCTTGGGGATCCCTTTGTAAATGCCTACCTCAAGCTCAAACGCCAACAGTGGCAGGAATACAACCGTCAGATCACGCCCTGGGAGCGGGAAACAACCTTGGATTGCTAGCCCGGTAGTTGTTGTTATCTCATTACACCTTGAGAGAGGGCTTCCAACTGGCCTGGAGTGACCCTAAACCTGGGCCAACTGGTGTTGAGCTGCCTGCCGCATCACCTCTACTGGCACAGGCTTGCCTCCCAGCCAAAGCGACAGGGCCTTGGCCCCCTGGTGAACCAGCATCTCCAGCCCACTGATGGGGGTATGTCCCAACTCGGCGGCCATCCGCAGCAGAGGAGTGGGATCCGGCACATAGATCAGGTCGTAGACGATGGCACCTGGAGACAGCAGGCCCAGTTGCTCCCGGCTCAGGGGGGAAAGCCCTTGACCGGCGGGGGATCCCGGCTTGTGCATGCCCACGGGGGTGGTGTTGACCAAAAGCCGCGTCTGAGACAGGTAGCAATTCAACTCCGCCCAGTTCACCGTCTCCACCTGAGGCCAGGTCTGTTGCAAGGCCAGCAATGAGTTGGGGGATCGCCCTGCCACCCGCACCGGCCCCAGCCCCAACTCCAAACAGCCCTGGATGGCCGCCCGCGCTGCCCCCCCGGATCCCAGAATGAGGGTGGGGATCCCTTTTTCCAGACCCAGCAAAGGCTGCACAAAGCCATCGATATCGGTATTGGTGCCCGCCCACCCGCCCTCTGGCAAGGGGTAAACCGTATTCACCGCCCCCACCGCTGCTGCCCGCGATTCAATCTGATCGAGCAAAGGGAGAATGGCCTGTTTGTGAGGAATCGTCACATTAAACCCCCGCACCCCAATGGCCGCCAGCCCTGCCACCGCCGCCGCCAAGTGTTTTGGAGCCACCGGAAACGGCACATAGCAATAGTTTTCCCCCATAGCTGCCAAAGCAGCATTGTGCATGGCTGGGGATAAGCTGTGGGCCACCGGATCCCCGATTAGACCGAGCAATTGGGTGCTTCCCGAAATCCGACCGTCCACCGGCTCAGCCAACTCCTCAAGGGATCCCTTAAGCCACTCAAGATTTAAAGACGATTTAAAAACTACTGAGACTCCGACTCAACCCGCTGCAGAGTCTGGCGGTAGCGATGGCGCCAGCCGGCCAACGATTCTTCCGAAATGTGGTCGATCAAGGTGCTCATCTCCGCCAGGATCTGATAAACGCGGTCAAAGCTTTGTCGGGTTCGCTCTTCCTGTTCCGGTTGACGCGCCTGCACCATGTACAAGCTCATCTTGATGGTTTGCAGGCGGTTTTTGCCCAAATCTTCTAGCATTTCCCGAATTTGCCCGATTGCCTCCCGCCTCACCTGTCTCTGCCGCCGTCGCAACAGCCAAAAGAGGATCCCGTGGATAACCCCCACCAAAGTGGCGCTGACCGCCGTTGCCGTTTCTAGCGAAAAAGCGCTGCGGCTGGCCACAAAACCACTTAGCAGAATCACCCCTATTCCTACCGCCGTCAAGATGAGCTCAATGTTGTTTAGGAACCATCTTCCTGCTGGTCTCCAGATCCCAGATCCGGCCACTTGACCCTGAAGAATGCCCATCATAGCCTTTTGCACCTCCCTTCCGTCTCTCCCGTTCGCTCAGCCCATCACTACCTGCTCAGCCGCCCCAAGGCCAGGCGCGGTCTTCTGCGGCTCAGTTGACGCTTCAGACAAAGCTGCCGGAGTTTTCGCCGCCGCAAGCGCAAGGGTCTGCGGGCCAGGGATCCCGCTGTGGACAGTTCCGGTGCAGGAGCCTGCATCTTTCGACTCAGCTCTTGATGGTGTTGGCGGAGATCCTCAATCTGCCTGAGGCGAGTCTCCAGCTCTCGGCGCAGTTCGGCGTTTTCTTTTTCCAGACGCTGCAGGCGTTTCAGCAGCTCTGAGGACTCCGTTCCGCTGACGCGGTCGGAAACTGGGATGGGATGGGGAGCGGTCACCACCGAGCTGTGCACATTCCTGCTATCTCGCATAGCCTGGGCAGCCCGACGCAACAGAGCCACCCCCTTGGGATCATCGCTGTCCATGAGGCTGGCCGCTCCAAACTGGAGCTGCACCGGCAGCGCCCGCCCATTCACCACAAAGGGATCCTGAATCATCCGCTGACAGCAGCGTTCGGCAGCCATTTGCGCAGCAGCCAAGGTGCTCCCCGGCAGCAGAATGATAAACTGCCCCTCGTCGTAGCAAAACAGGTCGTCTCCATCGCGCAGGTTATTGGCCAGGCGCTCTCTAAACAGCTTGAGAAGAGCACCCCGACCGTCAGCATCCAGCCCTTGTGCCAGAGAACCGAGGTTGGCCAAGCGCAGCACAAACAAGCTGAGGGGTTCCGATTGGGCACGGGCCTGGGCCACCCGCAGCGGCAAACGAGCCACCAAATCTTGACGGCTACCCACCTCCAAGCCAATTGACTTGGGGGGAGAGGGAGTAGATTTTTGCCCGGTTTTGAGCAGATATTGCTGGCGGCGACTTTCTACAATGCGCAGCCCTGCCCGCACCCGCGTCAGCAGCTCTGCAGCCTGAAAGGGTTTGGAAAGAAACTCATCGGCACCTGCCTCCAAAGCCCGCTCCATGCTATCGTTGCCCTCGCGGGCAGTCATAATGATGTAGTACACCCAAGCATATTCCGGCAGTTGCCGCAGTTGACGGCACAGGTCTAGGCCGTTCAGGGAGGGCATGACCCAATCGGCAATGATCAGATCTGGGGGTTGGCGGCGAATTTGCTCCAGCGCGGAGAGGCCATCCAAAGCATAAGAAATACTGCAGCCCTGCTTGCCCAAAAAGTTGGACAGCATCTCTGCCACCATGTAGCTATCATCCACAATCAGTACACGGGCTTGCAGACTGCCGTCTTGACTTCTGCCAGAGACGAGTTTCGCCTTCTCAGGCGCAGGAGCTGCACTAGCGCTCTCCGGTCTGGGATCCATAGA
>NZ_JANSHQ010000193.1:0-1293 GCF_047461715.1 Synechococcus sp. R8-2
GCGTCAGCGGTGCGGAGCACTATGATGTGGGCGGGATCCCAACCGAACAGCCATGCAACCCTTGCACATCTTGCTGGCAGAAGGCAACCCTCATCTGCGCAGCTTGCTGTGTTGGCATTTGCAACAGGCCGGACACCAAGTTTGGGAAGCAGAGACCCTTCGCCAAGCAAAGACTCTGCTGCAACACCAGCCCATTCACCTGCTGATTTTGGATGCGGAGCTGTCCAACCGCGGCGGGCTGCAATTGTGCCGGTGGGCCCATCGCCAGTACGATCTGCTGATTTTGCTACTCTCCCACCGGGGATCCGAAGCGGACATTATCGCTGGCCTAGAAGCAGGAGCGGACGATTACCTCACCAAGCCCTTTAGTATGCAACTGCTGGATGCCCACCTTCTAGCCTTGGCTCGGCGGCGACAGCGTCATATCCCCCCTACCTTTCTGCAGTACGGGGATCTCAAAATTGACCTGGTGCAACGGCGCGTCGCCTTGGCTGGGGAAGGGATCGACCTCACGCCTCAGGAGTTTAGCCTGCTGATGGTGCTGGTGCAGGCGGATGGGGATCCCGTCTCTCGTCTAGAGCTGCTGGAGCGAGCGTGGCCGGATTCCACCGATAACCCTCGCACCGTCGATACCCACATCCTCTCGTTGCGCAAAAAGCTGGAACGGGATCCGCGCCAGCCCAGCTTGATCCACACAGTGCGCAATGTCGGCTACTGCTTTGGCCTCAACCCCCCGCTGCTTCAGGAACAGAAAACTCTGTCAGCCGCCGCAGGCAATTCAGGATCTGGGCCTCAGCGGCAGCGTCGTGGAGTCGCAGCGTCAGGGGAGGCACCTGCAAATCAATCAATCAAATCCCGCTAGGCAGATTGCGCAGGATCCCAGTCGGGATCGCTCAGTTGCAGCAGAGACCGGCGCACCCGCTGCTCCAGAGCCAGGTTGTGATGTTGGCGGCTGACCTGCAGAGCTGCCTGCAAATCCGAAAAAGCTGTCGCTTTATCCCCCATATTCCAGTAGGCCAGCCCTCGTCCGTACAAGCCATACTCGTCGGAGAGGTCAATCCGGTTCATATCCGCTTCCAGGCGAAAGGCCCGCTCGTAGTCGTCCAAAGCAGCTTTGATCTCCCCCAGCGCATAGAGAAGGTTGCCCCTGATGTAGAGAACGTTGGGCTGCTGGGGTTCTCTTTCTAAGCTGCGGCTGAGGTCGGCAATGGCCTCGTCAAAGTAATCACCACAGGCGTAGGTCACCCCCCGCTGGTAGTAGTGGGCTGGGCTGGGATCCCAGTCAATAGCCTG
>NZ_JANSHQ010000194.1:0-7515 GCF_047461715.1 Synechococcus sp. R8-2
TCTGGAGGGGCGCAACCGCCATCTCAAGCTGGCAGGAGATGTGGAAATCTGGGACGAAACCTACAACGCCTCGCCGGAAGCGATGATCGCGGCTCTACACCTGCTGGCCCAAACCCCGGGAAAACGGCGCTGGGCCATTCTCGGCCCGATGCGGGAGTTGGGAGAG
The DNA here is from genome assembly GCF_047461715.1 of Synechococcus sp. R8-2. Classification (NCBI taxonomy): domain Bacteria; kingdom Bacillati; phylum Cyanobacteriota; class Cyanophyceae; order Synechococcales; family Synechococcaceae; genus Synechococcus; species Synechococcus sp. R8-2. The sequence continues at coordinate 167 of NZ_JANSHQ010000194.1, forward strand.
CATGCGCCTCAGCTCTATGCAGAGGTGGGTCGGGCGGCTGCCCCTCTGGGGCTGGATCGGATCTTGCTCTTGGATCCCGAAGGAGAAATGCAACCGCTGCTCGACCAAAAACCGGCAGCCCAGACAGAACGCTGCGAGGAGGTATCCGAACTGCTGGAAATCTTGCTCCATCACGTGCAAGCCGGGGATCGGCTGCTGTTCAAGGCAGCGCGGGCTGTTGAACTGGAGCGGGTGCTGCACCGCTTTTTGCAGGAGTGGCAGGCATAGGCTAAACTGAGGGATATATCGATGGAAAGCCCGCGTCCCTCGGTTGAGAGGAGATCAATCCAAGCCGAGTTCATTCCTCGTCGATAACTGCCCTTTTTCCGTACGGCATGTACTACCACAATCCCTCTCTGCGCGAAGAGCCCCGCGATCAGCCGCCAACGGTGGTGCCCTCTCCTAGCAGCCTCTCCATTCTTGACTGGTTGCGCAAAGAGGGCCGGTTGATCGAGCAGCCCATTGAGGTCCCTGAGATGATTTTGGAAGAAGACATCGACGATATCGACGATTTGATCGGGGACGACTACGACGAAGACTTCGAGCCGGAAGAAGAGTAAGCACAACTGCCAGGATTATTACGAGCTCGTTGACTCATTTATCCCTTTGCTCGGCACCGTGAGGGTGTTATTTTTCGTGCTGCCGCTGGATAGACAGCTCGAGCAAACAAAACAGTACAGTCGTTTCAGGTTAGAGTGAGACGCCTGAGCTACCAAGAAAAGTCTTCCAGCCCCGCGCATTCAACGCTTCAGGTGTGGGTGCAGCGTTTTAGTTTGAATCAGAATGATTATAGATGCAGACAAACGTAACTGATCCCTCAGCCTCAAGGGATCCTTTTTCAGCCTGTTTTGGATTGCTCACCACCACCCTGCGATGATTGTTGCAAATCTAACCTTAGTGGAAGATACCCCCGCAGCCTTTGTAAGAAAGCATCTTGGGGCAGTAGAAACATCTTTTTCGGGGACTTTTTTCGATTTCTCACTTACCATGCAGTGCCCGGCAAAGTTCTCTCTACCTCTTTGGAAGCTGGGGAAGTGGTTACGGTCGAAGGATCTCCTGTGGAGATCTCTTTGGCTGATGGTGTCAAGGTCAACGATGCCAATGTGGTAACAGCCGACATTGAAGCTTCCAACGGTGTCATCCACGTGATCGACAAGGTGATCTTGCCTCCACAAGGGTGACCTACCAACGCCATGGATTCTAGGCCCTTCAGGGTCTAGCCCTCTGGCAGCCCCTGCTCTGGTGGCGGGGGTTTTGTATTGGGATCCCCAGCTATTCCGTTCTTTGGGCAAGGGATCCCCAATTTCATAGGTCGATGCCAACGCTGGAAGCGTAGATTGCCTCCACCGATACAGCGGACACCCGTTGAGGACGCACGATCATGTACTCATTGTCCATTTGCTTGGGCAAGGTGATGAACTCTTCGCCGCCCACCATGAGGTTGTTGATCAACTCCGTGTATTCTCTGGCTTCTTTGACCCGTACCTGCATGGTTTGTCCACCTTCCAGCATGATGTGGACAAGATATCCGTCAGGTTTTCTGGCCATGGATGCTCCTGCTGGGTGAACCGAAGGGTATTCCTACGAACATTATTCCCCCTTTCGAGACCCCTAACCAACCCCTGACTCTTCCGTGAAATCTGGAATTGAGCTGCGCCAAACCGAATTCCAAGCCGTAGCATAGTGAAAGTGAAATGTGCCCATTTTAATCTTCCTCGCGCTCCATGCCCCATTTGCCTGATGTTTCTGCCGCCCACCGTGAGCTGGAGTGGAACGGAGTTCCTTCCACGCCGACAAACGACGCCCAACCCCTAAGCCGCCCTACTGTGAAGGATCCCATCACCGCCCGTTCCGACATCATCGCCGTCGGGGGAGCAGAGGATAAGGAAAATGAGCGCCACATCCTTTGGGAGTTCTTCCGCCGAGCGGGGGGAAAGTCTGCCCACATCACCATCGTGCCCGCGGCTTCTGGGATCCCGGCGGTGCTGGGGGAGATCTACGCCAACATTTTTCAGCAGATGGGGGCGGCCAGCCTCCAAGTTCTAGATATCCGCAGCCCGATGGAGGCAAGGGATCCCGATAACGTTGAGAAAATCCGCTTCTCCACCGGCATCTACTTTACGGGTGGGGATCAGGAGCGGCTGGCGGAGGTGCTGGCCCACAGCGAGCTGATGGAGGCCATTCGACAGCAGTGGCAGCGGGGGCAGACGGTAATTGCCGGAACCAGCGCCGGAGCTTCTGCGTTGGGGCAGCAGATGATCTCCCGCGGCTACAGCGGGGAACCGCCCACGCCGGCAATTGTAACGGTGAAGACGGGCTTGGGCCTTTTGCCTCGCGTCATCATCGATCAACATTTCCATCAGCGCAATCGCCTGGTGCGGCTGGTTACGGCGGTGGCCCACTATCCCCAATGTTTGGGTATCGGCATTGATGAGAATACGGCGGTGGTGATCCAGGCCGACGATGTGATGGAGGTGATCGGCTTGGGGACGGTGACGATTGTGGACGGGACGCAACTGTACTCGACCGTTCAGGAGGCGGCGGCGGATGAGTATTTTCGGCTGCACAATGCCCGCATTCACTTTTTGCCGCCGGGATCCCGATTCGATCTCAACACCTTGTCTCCGCTGTGACCGGTGAAAACTTTGTCCTGCCGAGGCGGCTGGACTGGCGCAACCTCAACACCCTCTGGGGATCCCTATTGGCCGAAACCTTGAGTCGGCTGGGTTGCCGTTTAGCGGTGGTGTGTCCGGGATCCCGCTCAGCCCCCCTGACCTACGCCCTGGCCCAGCACCCCGACATCGAGGCGATCCCGGTGCTGGATGAGCGGTCGGCAGCCTTTTTTGCGCTGGGATTGGCCCAGCAAACCCGGCGGCCCATTCCCCTGGTGTGTACTTCCGGCAGCGCTGGCGCTCACTTTTTCCCAGCTCTCATCGAGGCGGCAGAAAGTGGCTGGCCGCTTTTGGTTTTGACGGCGGATCGGCCCCCGGAGATGCGCCACTGCCGCGCCGGCCAAGCGATTGACCAGGTGAAGCTCTACGGCCATTACCCCAACTGGCAGGCGGAGTTGGCCCTGCCCAGCGCGGATCCAGAAGCCCTGGCCTACTTGCGCCAGACCCTGGTTCACGCCTGGGAGCGCACCCTTTACCCCTTCCCCGGCCCTGTGCATTTGAATGTGCCCTTCCGGGATCCCCTGGCTCCCATTGCTGACGGCAGCACTGCGCCGCTGCTCCATCTACAGGAAGATCCGGAGTTTGAGAAGACCTTTTTTCGTGGAGTTGCTCCTCCATGCACCGGCTCTTCCTTGCAGGCGGTGCGGAGCCCTTTTCAGACGGAGACGGTTTCTTTTTGGCAGGAGTGGCGCAGCTGTGAGCGGGGGGTGATCTTGGCGGGGCCGGCTCAACCGCTGGATCCTCAGCGCTATGTGGAGGCAGTGGCCCGTTTGGCGACGGCTTTGGGGTGGCCGGTGCTGGCGGAGGGGCTTTCTCCCCTGCGCAACTACGCTTCCCTCAACCCCTATCTCATCACCACCTACGACCTCATCCTGCAGCGGGATCGGCCCCAGCTTTGGCCGGAGCAAGTCATCCAACTGGGATCCCTGCCCACCAGCAAAGCGCTGCGGCAAACCCTGGCCAAGGTTGCTCCCCGCGTTTGGCGGTTGGATCCCCGCCCTGAGAATGGGGATCCCCTGCACAACCCCACCACCCATTTGCCTTTTGCCGTGGAAGAGTGGGTCTCCGGGATCCCGGAAGCGCCGGCCAAGCGAACAACTTTTCTGCAGGGCTGGCTGACAGCCGAAGCGCAAATCCGGACCGCCTTAGACCAGGCTATGGCTGACCTGCCGGAGTGGTTTGAGGGTAGGATAGCCTGGTGGCTGGCCCGCCACCTGCCGCCAGAGACTCCGCTGTTTATTGCCAACAGCACGCCGGTGCGGGATGTGGAGTGGTTTTGGCCCCCCAACGACCGCCGCATCCGGCCCTACTTCAACCGCGGCACCAACGGCATCGATGGCCTTCTCTCTACCGCCTTCGGGGTGGCCCACCGGCAGCGCCCGACGGTGTTGCTAACCGGGGATCTGGCCTTTTTGCACGACTGCGGCGGCCTGCGGCTTGGCCCTCACCTGCAGGGATCCCTGACCATTCTCCTCATCAACAACCAGGGGGGTGGGATTTTCGAGCTGCTGCCCATCGCTGAGGTGGGCCCACCCTTCGAGCCCTATTTCGCCACGCCCCAGGCGGTGGATTTTGCCCTGCTCTGTCAGGCCCACCACATTCCCCATCGCCGAGTGGAAAGCTGGCAGGAGCTGGCCGAAGCTCTGGATCCCTTACCTGCCCAAGGGGTGCGGGTGTTGGAGATCCTTACGGATCGAAAAGCCGATGCTCGGCGGCGGCGGGACTGGTTTCAACAGTGGTCGGAGCTGCCATCCAAGCCTTGACCTGCTTCCAGATCTGCTCCGGCAAATCCTCAGCTTCGCAGTCCAGCCACAGGGCCACGCATCGACCCCTTCCCGACAGGGTGCCGTAGGCATGGCCCTTTTGGATCCCCAGCATGGCTCGAAACCAAGTCATCTGCCGCTTGGCAAATTGGCGGGTGCGCCGCACAATCAGGGGCTGCAGCTCGGCTTCCGGGATCCGCCCCTCCAGGTAAGCGCCGATCTCCGCATAGCCCAAGGTCTGCAAGAGGGGTAAGTCTGGCCCGTAGCGCTCCCGCAGGGTTTTCACCTCCTCGATCCACCCCCGCTCCATCATCTCCGCCGTGCGCCGGGCAATGCGTTGTTCCAAACGGGGCATTGGGCAGCGCAGCCCCAGGATCAAGATGGGGTAATGGGGGGGATGAGCCCGCCTTAGGCTGGAAGCCGGCTTCCCGGTGGTGTAAACGATCTCCAAAGCACGCAGCGTGCGCACTGCGTCATGGGGATGAATGTGCTGGGCGGCAACGGGATCCAACTGCTGCAGCCAGGCGTAGCGGATCTCAGGGGGCCAAGTTTCCAGTTGTCTTCTCAGTTGGGGCTGCGGGGGTACAGCAGGGATCCCTAGGCCGGAGGTTACCGACTGGATGTAGAGACCGGTGCCCCCCACCAGGATGGGCGTCTGTCCCTGCCGATGGGCCTCGGCGATGCGGGTTTGGGCCGCCTGTTGGAACTCGGCCACCGTGTAGGTGTGGCAGGGATCAACAATGTCGATCAACTCGTGGGGCCAGAGAGCCCGCTCAGCAGGGGTAGGCTTGGCTGTGCCGATGTCGAACTCGCGGTAGACCTGGCGAGAGTCCGCATTCAACAACGGGGATCCCAGCCGTTGGGCCAAAAGCAGCGCCTGTCGAGATTTCCCGGTGGCCGTGGGGCCGGCAATGACGATCAATCCCGGCCATCCTGGCCGGTCGGAAGCTGCTGCAGCGGGAATGCCATTCTCGAGGGTAATGCGCATTCGCTACCCAAACCATCGGCAGGGCAGACTGGCAAGCAACTTTCCTCAGAGACCAGATTAAGATTCTCGAAGAACCTTGTCTCTTTGGGTTAGGATCGGTTACTTACTACCCTGCTTTTTTGCTGTGCTGATCTCATCCTACATTCCTGCTTCGACGGTTTTGAGGGGCAATGGGCCACAGCCGCAGCCAGTGGCGCAGTTTTTACCTCTCCGGCTAGAGCTGTTCGCAAGGCGCGGCCTCAGCCAGATTGGACGGGCAATTGGAACAGGGTTGCTGATGGCTATGCTCATAGGTGTCCCTTGCTCGGCGCGGGGGGAGACCTTGGTGCTCAAGCAGGGAGAAGTGCGCACTCTGCCCCTGTTGCAAACCCGGGCCCGGCTGCCCTTGCAAATGGAAATGCTCTATCTGGGCATGGTCGAGGAGCGCTTCTTGAGCTACGCCCGCGCCAACAATTGGGAGACCATTTCCAGCGACCGGGAGGATCCCCGCTGGAGCCGCTGGCAACTGCGTCCTGGGGGTGAAGCCCTTTACCTGCCCGATTCCCCTTCATCTCAGAACTCCTTGGAGCCCCCCATCTATGCCCGTGGGTTTTATGTGCAAGCCTATTTTGTCGGCGGGCGCCTGGCGGGAATGCACCTGATTCGCAACCCTGAAGAGCCGGGCTTCAACTTGAAGGCCCTGCAAAGGCTTATCCGCGCCTGGTTTCCCGATAATCGCCTGATGTTGCATTACCAAATACTGCCAGAGGATCCCGAGCAGCAGGTGCTGGGCGCCTATCTGGGCACCATTCCTCCCCCCTACCTTGCCGATATTCGGCGCAACCGCGTGCCTTTTTGTCAGACTTTTCTCAGCCCCACTTCGCCGCAGCCGATCATCCCACCCTCCGTCGATGGGCCTCCCCATTGCCTGGGCACAACTGCCGTCAACAGCGGGACGGGGCCTTACGCTGCCCAGAAAGGGGCTGCTGCTTTGCGCTAAAGGCACGTGAGGAGTTGGCTCAGCGCAGCGCTGGGGTCAAGCCGGATTTCAGTAAGGGAGCAGTTTCCTTCAAAATGAACTGTCACCTTAAACTGTCACCAGCTCGGGACGGCGGCTGCTGCGAATGCTGCGAATGGCTTCTGCATAGTCTTTGGCTTTGAACACTGCCGAACCGGCCACAATGGCATTGGCTCCTGCCTCGATCACCTGCCAAGCGTTGCTGGCTTTGATGCCGCCATCCACCTCGATCCAGGGATCCAGGCCCCGCTCATCGCACATGGCCCGCAACTGGCGAATTTTGGGCACCACTGCCGGAATGAAGCTTTGCCCGCCAAATCCGGGGTTGACACTCATGATCAACACCAGATCCACCAGATCCAGCACGTATTGGATCAGCTCCAAAGGGCTGGCCGGATTGAGCACCACGCCCGCTTGCTTGCCCAGATCCTTGATTTGGCTGAGGGTGCGATGCAGGTGGATGGTGGAGCTGGACTCTGCGTGCACGGAAATGATATCGGCCCCTGCTTTGGCAAAATCCGCCACATAGTTCTCCGGCTCTACAATCATCAGGTGGACGTCCAGGGGCTTAGCCGTCACCGGGCGCAGCGCTTCCACCACCAACGGGCCGATGGTGATATTGGGCACAAAGCGGCCATCCATCACATCCACATGGATCCAGTCGGCTCCTGCCTCATCCACTGCCCGTACTTCCTCCCCCAACCGGCTGAAATCGGCTGAAAGGATGGAAGGGGCGATGACAATCGGCTTTTGCCCAGAGGTCGCTGACGGCTGCACCATGGTGAGTCCTGGGGATTGAAAACAGAGAAACGGAGAAACCTGCTCCTCTATGGTACGGGGTTTGATCCCCTTTGCAAAGCGTCATATCCCCTGATACATTTACGCTGAAC
>NZ_JANSHQ010000195.1:0-4879 GCF_047461715.1 Synechococcus sp. R8-2
TGACGGGAACCGCAACGCTGACACGACGACGCGAAGACGCGACTAACGTTCTAGGTGTGGGTGCAGCGTCCTGGTTGGAATTGAAATGATTGTAATTCTCGTTGAATCCCGGCGTGTGGCCAGGGATGCTTCCCTGGAATTAGCGGGGCACTCGCTGCAGATGCGGCTTTTCCTCCGGCAGAATAGCGCCTTCTACGGGGCAAACCTGTAAACAGATGCCACAGTCGATGCAGGTGGAAAACTCAATCCAAAAGTAGTCGGTGCCTTTGGCATTTTTGGTATCGCCGGGGTGGATGCAGGCAACAGGGCAAGCCTCTACACAGTCGGCCACACCTTCACAGATATCGGTGACAATTGTATGCGGCATGGATCCCTCCCCATGATTGCTCTAAGTCAAATTCTAAGTGCAGTTGCCACAAGGTCAGCCTTGACGTCGCCTGCGCTTCCTATGCTGTTGACTTTTTGATTAGAATGCGCGACATTAGCCCAAAGCTGTCTGAAAAAGATGGGGCTTATATCCCAGTCCTGGGGTTCATTTTAGGCCAAAATTGCTCCCCCCCGACGAGAAGTTTTCCAGATCGTCGCTTTTTCTGACCAGCGCAGCGCCAATGCAAAAGAAGTAGAATGCCGGAGCGAGCCGGCAAATGGGCTCCCACCGCCTCGAGAGTTCTCTCTTGCCAAAAATGCCAAGGGACATACTCTGCTGTGACCTGGGTTTTAACCGAAAGATAGGATGATTTGGCATAAAACAGGGGCTAAATCTCTCTGGGATCCCGCTCTTGAGATTGCCACCAACGGCTGAGGGGCCAGTACAAAGCAGGTGCCCAGAGGCTACTTAAAATAGCAGACGTGAGGGCATTGCGTTGATGGTTCCACCAGATGCTCTCCAGAGAACGGGGGCCATCGCCACCAATGTTGCCGAAAAACCGAAGGGAGTTCTCCAATCCATCCAGCAAGGTTTGCGTTCCTGCTGGATCCAGGTCATCGGATCCCTGCGAGGCCACGAGCCACATCCATTGCAGTGCCATCAAGGTTTCGGCGATCACCACCATACCAAAAACGATCAAGGCCACCGAGATAAAGTCTTCTTGCATGTAGCGTTGTTTTTGCAACTTGGCGGTGAGGATCCCAACTACAGCCAGCCCCAGCGCATGGGTAGGACAAGGGCTGGTCAGCGCATCTTGCAGAAAACCCAGGGTGACCCCGGCAACAGCCCCCTGCCAAGCTTTGCGCCGCACACTCCAGCACACCACCCAGATCAAGGGCCAATCTGGGGTTAAGCCTGCTAGCTCCAAGCCCGGCCCTCGCCACCAAGGGGCCACTGCTGCCAGCAATCCCGACAGGACAGTCACCAGCCAGTTAAGGTGAGACTTAAGCTTAGGAATCAGAGGGTTGAGCATAGCGGTAGATCAAAGCCCATTCCAAGAGACCCAGCGGCGCCGACAGTTCGACAGTGGCTTGAGGGGCAGGGCTGGCATCCAAGTTGACCGCTCGAACCGTTCCCACCACAACCCCGGCTGGGTAAAAGCTGCTCAGGCCTGAGGTCACCACCACATCCCCCACCTCTACTTTGGGGGCCTTGTCGAAAAAATCCAAAATGGCACTCTGGGTGCCCGTACCCCTCAGGATGCCCATGTGTCGGCTGCGACTCAGCATTACCCCAACACGGCTGGTGGGATCGCTGATCAGGAGCACTCGGCTGGTGTTGGGCGTGACCGACTCGACTCGCCCGATCAACCCTCCCGGCGCCATGACTACATCTCCCACCCTGACTCCATGCCGGCTGCCGCGGCTGAGGGTGAGCTGTTGCCACCAGTGATCGGCGCTGCGACCCACCACGGCTGCCGGGATCCCCGCTTGGGGCATTTGCTCGGTAAATTGCAGCAGTCGCTTCAGCTCGCGGTTTTGGTACTGCAACTCGGCTACCAGGGCTTGCAGCTCACGGTTAGCGGCCTGGCTGAGCACCGCAGCGGGATCCACAGGCGGACGGGCTGGAGCAGTGATCCAACTGTACAATTCCACCAATAGGGATCCCTGGGTTTGGCGCAGGCCCAGCGCTGCCCCCATCGCCAAAGCAGACAGGAGCAACCCCAGGCTATGGCGCCTCCACCATTGGCGTAGCCAATTCAAGCAATACCTCTCCAACCCACTCGACTCACACCTTAGATCAGGGATGGGAAGAAACTCCTCTAGCCCTTGAAGCTGCCGCTCAACACTCGACCTAGGGTTTTGAAATCCTCCAAAACTCGCCCTGTACCGAGCACCACACAACTGAGGGGATCCGGGGCAATGTGAACCAAGATCCCGGTTTCATGGCTGATCAGGGCATCTAGACCCTTGAGCAAGGCTCCTCCCCCGGCCAGCATGATGCCTCGGTCGATGATGTCGGCAGCCAATTCCGGTGGAGTGCGCTCCAGGGTGCGCTTAATGGCTTCCACAATCACCGAGAGGGGCTCGGCCATGCTCTCGCGAATTTCGGTGCTCTTCACCGTGACGGTACGGGGTAAACCCGAGAGCAGGTGTAACCCGCGCACTTCCATGGTCAGTTCCTCTTGAATTGGGTAGGCGGAGCCAATCCGAATCTTGATCTCTTCAGCGGTGCGCTCCCCGATGGTGAGGTTGTGAACCTTTTTCATGTACTGGACGATGGCCTCGCTCAGCTCATCTCCCGCTACCCGCACGGACTCGCTCAGCACGATCCCCTGCAAACTGAGGACGGCTACCTCAGTGGTGCCGCCGCCAATGTCGATGATCATGTTCCCAGTGGGCTCTTGCACCGGCAGCCCGGCCCCGATTGCTGCTGCCACCGGCTCATCCACCAAATACACCTCCCGCGACCCAGCTTGGAGAGCGGCTTCCATCACCGCCCGTCGCTCCACCCCGGTCACACCGCTGGGGATCCCAATCACAATGCGGGGAGCAATCAGGTACCGGCCCTCGTGTACGCGGTGGATGAAGTGTTTTAGCATCATCTCCGCCGTGTCGAAATCGGCAATCACCCCATCTCGCAGAGGACGCACCGCTACAATGTTGCCGGGGGTACGGCCCAACATTTTTTTGGCATCTTCCCCCACAGCCAGGGGTTGCTTGGTGTTTTGGTCGATGGCGACCACAGAGGGCTCTTGCAGGACAATGCCTCGCCCGGCCACGTAGACCAGCGTGTTGGCAGTGCCCAAATCAATGCCCATATCACGGGAAAATCGGCTGAATAACCCCACGGTAAGTCGCTCCAGTCTTGATTTGGGAAGAAGCAGCAAGCTTTGGTACCTACTATAGTCTAGTTCTGCAAGAGAATCTCCCCCGAAGAGTGGGAATCTGCTCCAGAGAAACCGGCTATGGCTGTATCCCAGCCAGCTGTGGAAGATCGAATTCGCCGCTAAGGTGCAATCCTGTTGTGATTCGGGATCCCTCGTGCCTAAGGTTGCCATTGCTCCAGCCGGCTATCCGGCCATCGCCCCCTATTCTCCCGGCGTGAAGGTGGGCAAAATACCCTCTACATCTCGGGCACATTGGCCCTGGATCCGGAGGGCAAGACGGTGGATCCGACATCGCCACCCAGACTCGCGTGGTGTTGGAGCTGAGTGACATCCTCCCGACGCTCACCCTGCGGGTACAGCGCGGGGCTTCTCGGCAGTTTAGCTAAGATAGACCAACCCGGTCTTTTGGCGGTTGCGATGCAGCTCTCTGGTGTCTTGGTTAGCGTGGCTACCCTGGACTTGCCTCGTCTACAACGCTTCTATCGGGATCTCTTGGGGATCTCTCCCCAAGTCCAGCTCCCGACAGAGGGGGATCCGGTGTACGTAGAGTTTCGTCTGCCAGGGTTGCGGCTGGGCCTCTATCGCAGCCGTCATCTCGATGGTGGTGCCCAAGCCGCAGCGGTGAGCCTCTGCCTGCAGGTGCAAGATTTACAGGGATCCCTGACAACACTGGAAGGGTTGGCGGGAGCTTATCAGCTCTCCATTTCCCCCCTGCGGCAAGCCTTTCATGGACAGGAGGTGGATTTTCGGGATCCCGATGGCAACCGGATTGTGCTGCACCAGCCCTCTGCTGCTTTTGAGGAAGCGACGGCCTGGGATCCCCAGGGTTAGATTCGCCAGAGATAGATGGTGTAGGTGTTGATAACATCCGATACAGTGGTGGTGGCGGTGGGGAGCCAATCTCCCATGTCGAAGGAGTGGGTGACCAGACGAGCGCCGGGCCGAAGCTGGGAGCGCAGCTTGTCTCGGATCAGCAGGTGGGAGCGGGGCAGCAAATAGCAGCTCACCACCGTCGCCGGGGTTAAGTCCAGAGTGAGCAGATCCTGCTGGAGAAAAGTAACTCGATCCTGAACTTGGGCTTCTCGGGCCCGCTGTTGGGCTTCCAGGATGCGCTCCGGGTCGATATCCACTCCCATGCCCTGTGTGCCAAAGCGCTGCGCCGCCCGGATGAGAATGCGGCCATCCCCACAGCCCAAGTCGTAGAGAGTATCCTCGCTCCCCACCTGGGCCAAATCCAGCATGGCATCGACAACCAAGGGCAAGGTGCGCACATAGGGGGCCAAGCTGATTCCCTCTGGACTTTGCGGGTTGGGCTGGCATTGGAAGAAGGGATCCCTGCCCACCGAGTTCTGACCCAGCTTAGGTTTGAAACCGCGGGGCACCAAGGGTTGATTCCGAGAAGAGCGGTTTTCTCTGTTCATCAAATATTCTCATCAATTTCCCATCAGTCTATCAACCTGTCGCAGTACAGAGCCCCTGCCGTTCTACTGGGTGGAAAGTCACCGCCAATTGCGTCGGCTCAAGTACAGTCTACTAAGGGGTTATGGGATACACCTGTATGGTCATTTTCAACAGGAATGAAACATCTCCGTTCCATTGCTCTCTAACTCCCCTCTCCCTCT
>NZ_JANSHQ010000196.1:0-3466 GCF_047461715.1 Synechococcus sp. R8-2
GAGGGGCTGGGGGTGAGGGCGCTTTATTTGGGATCCCCCCTTGGGCAGATTAAAACCAGCACCCCCTCGGCTGGGATCCCCTGCCATGACTTCCCCTGTCCGCGTTCTCATTGCCGACGATCATCCCCTCTTCCGGCTGGGGCTGAAGTTTGCCCTGCAAGCCCAAGGATTTGAGGTGGTGGCCGAAGCCGAGACGGGATCCCAGGCCGTCAACTGTTGTCGCAGTTGTGCCGTCGATGTGGCCATTTTGGATGTGCGCATGCCGGATGGGGATGGGATCGCCGCCTGCCAGCAAATCACCGAGCTGGGCCTGCCGGTGGTGGTGGTGATGATGACCACCTTTCAGGAGCCGGGTCTGATTGAGGCAGCCCGCCGCGCCGGGGCCAAAGGCTACCTTTCCAAAGAGACCGACCCGGCGGAATTGGCCCGCGTCATCCGTCAGATTTTGTCCAACCCCGAACGAGACTGGCTGCCTGCCCGACAGGAGCTGCCCAAGCTCACCCCCCGCGAGCTGTGTGTGCTGCAACTGATGAGCGAGGGCTTGGCCAACAAACAGATTGCCCGCCGTCTGGGCCTGAGCATCGAAACCGTCAAAGAATACGCCAGCACCGCCTACCGCAAGCTGGATGCCAACGACCGCGTCACCGCCCTGCTCAAAGCACAGCAACTGGGGATCCTGTAAGGATGGAGTCCAACCCCCCCTTCCCAGAGGGAGAAGGGCTGGGGGTGAGGGCAGCCTGGCCGGCTCCCCCCAGAGGTGGGGATTTGCGGCGGCCATGATCACCGCCATACTGTTGCTAGCTTGGCATCTTGACAAGGGATTCCTGGGGTGCCGCCTTCCCCTTCACGTTGTCCGAGATACGGTATGTCTGCTCCTTCCACGCTGCTGCTCAAGCTCACCCTGCGCTTGCTCGCCTCTTTGAAAGCACAGGTGGATCGGCGCAAGATCCGCGAGCGGGGCTTCGTCCTGCCGGTGGCTGTTTTGATCGTGCTGGTCTTGAGCTTGGTTACAGTAGGCCTGCTGACCCGCTCTACCCAGCGCACCATCCAAACCCAGGTGGAACGGGCGGAGCTGACCATCAGCCGGCAACTGAATGCTGCCATCGACCGGGCCAGGGCCAAGATCGACAACCTCATTCGGGATCGCCGCCTGCCCAACAGTGCCCCCACCGATGCCCAATTTACCTCTGCCCTGACCAACGATGGCACGGCGGTGCCTGCAGAGCCCTCGGATCCCTACACCCTTCCCGATGAGCGGCGCTTTTTGCTGAACTACAGCGCCCTTGTTCCGGATCCCCAGGATCCCAGCCGACGAATCCAGGTGCGGCGGCAAGCCCCAGCCTGGTGGTTCTTGGTGGATACCGATAACAATGGCCTCAACGACTCTGTAACAGTTTATACTATCCTCTACGCCCGTCGCGCTCCGGTAGAGGGCCAATCTGGATTGCAGGGTTTTGAGGAAAACATCAGCGATACCGAGCGGGCGCGGCGACTGGTGATGCGCGGCGGGCCTCTTCAAGGATCCGCCCTGGCAGGGTGTAACGATTCCCCTGTCAACCAAACCGCCAACCCCAACGTGGGAGATTGGTTCCAGGTGGGCTCTGCGCTGTACAAGCCCTTTCAGGTGTACGCTGTAACTTTGCCCATTGAGGGGGCCGACTCCACCACCCGCGCCGTTTCGGCTTTGCAATTTCAGCAAGATCGGCGGCGGGATCTGCTGAACAAGTGGGGGGTTTTCAACCGCGGCGACGTGGAGTTTTTCTTTACTCCTGGCTACAACTGGAACGGTGCTATCTACGCAGGCGGTAGCCTTTTCTTCCGGTACACTGCCAACAACTTGTTCCGGGCTTTCACCATCAGCTCGGAGCAGTCTTGCTTCTACATGCCGCCGGAAAACTCCGAGATTACCGCCTTCGGAGAGTTGGTGGCAGGGGCCATTGGCTACGCCGGACAGGAGGCGAGCGATACATTGATCTTTGATGCCCACCCTGGGGTGGCGGATGTGCCGCCAAGTACGCCGCTTCCCCGCCTGAATAACCTCAATTTCGATTCAGTTCAGAACTCGGCAGCCCCCGAAATGGTAGCTCTGGATCCGCTGGAGCTACAGCTTTTTGGTCGCATTCGTACCCGCGGAACCTACGCCCAGGATCCAGCGGGATGGTCAGTCTCTCCAATTAATGTCAGGCGGAATTCAGAGAGTGGCCCACCAGGACGAGTTCAAGCAGGCGGCTTTCGGTCCGCTGCCGACCAGACCTGCCCGCCCTACGTGGACGATGTGTATCGGGCCGACAACCGCTTTGGCCCCAAGGCCAGCTATGACCGTCCACCGGTCAGCCCTGATCCGGCAAGGGGCTGCGATGTGGACACCTTTGCTCAGAGGTTTGGTGTCAGTGCTGGTGCTCCGATCCCTGGGGATGCTCAGAACAACCAGAGGGAATCTCTAACGCAAGACAACCCACCCCCAGGCGCCCTTTCCGAGGTGGGCTTGGATGGCTACTGGGAGCGGCGGGCCCGCGTGGAAGGGCTGCGGGTGATCGTGGGCCAGCGGCTGGAACTAACCCGCACCGATTCTTTGCCTTTGCCTTTGGTGCGGCCCGGGGATCCCGACGATCCCACCAAGTTGCAGCCCATTTTCATCAGCAACGAGGCGCGGCAACGGCTAACCCTGCGAGATAACCCAGCGGCGGTGCAGGCCACTGCCGTTTACCACTACAGCCACCGAGATGGGCGCTTCCCCATTGCTTGCCTGGCCACGGTAGCCCACCCCGGCTCTCCCTGGAGTTTGCAGCGGGCTTCCACCTTCCCTACCGGCGACCAGCGCACTCAACTGGGCATCAACTTCTTTACCGGCGAGGGCACCAACGTTTGGGAATATGATCCCTCGCCAATGAGAGAGCAGCTACGGCCTGGCACCCCACTGTGGACGGCGCTAACCAACCTGGCCAATTTTGCCGGCGATCCCGACGGGGCCTATCCACCCAGACAGCAGCCAGGCCGCATTCATCCGGATCCGTTCATCACCGCCTTTGGCAACTTCTCCGAGCTGCGGCGGGTCATCGATACCGTTAGGGTCATCGATACCGTTAACAGAGACACTGCTGTTGACCAACTGAGCCTAGCTGACCAAACCACCCTGCAAACGGCAGGCTGCATGTTGGGCATGCTGGCCGACAACATCCTGCGCATTCGGGATGCCGCCGATGCCGGGGATCCAGGAGCTCAGATCCTTTGGAACGACATCCAAGCCAGCCGAGCTGGGAACCGAGAAGCAGCCAACCGGTTTTATCTGCCGCTGCGCTACATTTTCCCTCTGCAGCCCTTCCACCACAGCGTGCCCCCCAACCCCAACGATCCCCTTGAAGATGAGCGGAGGCGGGCCTACCCCTTCCTACAGGGGCCAGTAACCTATCAAGCCGTGGTGGATCTGGGATCCATGAGGCTGAGGCCCCGGGCCACCATTGACCAG
>NZ_JANSHQ010000197.1:0-2161 GCF_047461715.1 Synechococcus sp. R8-2
GAGGGGCTGGGGGTGAGGGCAGCAACGCCGAAGACTTGGGGAGTACCTTAACCATTGCCACATGGCTTCTGAGCTGCTGACCAGTCCGAAAAACCCCTGGATCCGCAAGTTGCGGCAGTTGCACCGCAGCAAAGGCCGGCGGGAACAGGGCGCCTTTTTGGTGGAGGGATCCCACCTCATCGAAGAAGCCCTGCGAGTTGGCTGGCCCCTGCAGGCTCTCTGCTACACGCTTGAGTGGGCTGAGCGTTACCCACAATTGCTGGCCAATCTGCCCAAGAGTCTACGGCGGCAGGCCGTCAGCTCAGAAGTCATGGCAGCGCTCTGTACCACCGAGTCTCCCGAAGGAGCTGTGGCCGTGGCCGTCAGTTGGCAGATTTCCTCTCCCCCCCTGTCCAAGTTACGTTTGGGCCTTGTGGTGGAAACGCTGCAAGATCCAGGCAATTTGGGATCCCTAATCCGAGTCGTGGCCGCCGCAGGAGCCGACGGCCTTTGGCTAAGCGCAGACAGCGTCGATCCCGAAAACCCCAAAGTCTTGCGGGCCTCTGCCGGCCAGTGGTTTCGCCGTCCGCCCCAGGTCGTGCCCGACCTAGCCGCCTGGATCCAGAGCTGCCGTTGCCACGGGATCCAAGTCTTGGCTGCTACCCTCTCCCCCACAGCAAACTGCTACTGGGATCAAGATCTCACCCGCCCTACCCTTTTTCTCCTGGGCAACGAAGGAGCCGGCCTGAGGGAAGCGACCATCCAACAGGCCGATGCCCAGGTGCGGATCCCTATGGCCAAGGATGTGGACTCCCTCAATGTGGCCATGGCGGGTGGGCTGCTGCTCTACGAAGCCCTCAGACAAAGACGACAGCAGCTAGAGAGTTCTCCTCGGCTGGAGTAGCCCGCTTCGTCTCAAAACTCCTCATCGCCCTCAAAGATCGCGCCGTCAATCTCCTCCTCTCCGTCTTCCATTGCCCCCGGTTGGCTGGCAGAAACGGGTACCCCAGAAGATAGCTTCTCCCGCACAGCCCCTTCCACTTCCGCCAAGATCTCGGGATTTTCTTTCAAGTAAACGACCAAATTGTCCCGCCCTTGGGCAACATTTTCCTCCTTGTAGCTGTACCAAGAGCCGCGGCGCTTGAGAATGCCCATCTCCTCGGCCAGATCGATAATGCAGCCGATGTTGGAGATCCCTTGGCCGAAAATGATGTCAAATTCTGCCCGCCGGAAAGGGGGGGCAACTTTGTTTTTCACCACCTTGACCCGCGCTCGGATCCCGTATTCTTCCGCACCTTTTTTCAGGGTTTGAACGCGGCGAATATCCAGCCGCACCGATGCATAAAACTTGAGGGCATTGCCGCCTGTGGTGGTCTCCTGGGGGCCATAGCCTATACCGCCAATTTTGGAGCGCAATTGGTTTAAAAAAAGAACAATGGAGCCGGTTTTGCTGACGTTCCCGGCAATCTTGCGCAGCGCTTGGCTCATCAGGCGCGCCTGCAATCCCACATGGGCATCTCCCATATCCCCTTCGATCTCAGCCCGGGGCACCAACGCTGCTACCGAGTCCACCACCACGATATCCACAGCTGCCGAGCGCACCAACTGATCGACAATCTCCAGGGCGGCCTCCCCCGTGTCCGGCTGGGAGATCAACAGGTTTTGAATATCAACCCCCAAAGCTGCTGCGTAAGTGGGATCCAGCGCATGTTCCGCATCCACAAAAGCTGCCGTTCCCCCTTGTTTTTGCACTTCGGCGATGGCATGTAGGGCAATTGAAGTTTTCCCAGAAGATTCCGGCCCAAAGACTTCGATAATCCGCCCTTTTGGGTAACCTCCGCCCAAGGCCAAGTCGAGGGTGATGGCCCCACTGGGTATGGTCTCCACCCGCATCTGGGTGGCATCTCCCAGGCGCATGATTGCCCCTTTGCCGAAATTCCGCTCGATCTGGCTTAACACCTGCTCCAGGGCTTTGCGTTTTTCTGACTTCAATTTGTCCGAGTCATCAGCAGTGTTCACAGCAGAGGCTTTCCGGGCCATAACCCGCATCCCCCCCAGGAGTCGTGGTGGAAAATCGAGCCTGCATTCTAACATTGTCGCCTTGCTCTGAGCGGATCCCTCTCCCTCCAACTGCAGTCAGCTCGTACCTTGCCTCGGTTCCTAACTCCCCTCTCCCTCTGGG
>NZ_JANSHQ010000198.1:0-3122 GCF_047461715.1 Synechococcus sp. R8-2
GCGGGCCTCCAGCCCGAAAATTCGGTGACTGTCTATCAAGTAAAGCCCCGCCTACTGATGTTCGAAGACGTTACTGAAGCCCAACAGATCCAGCTCTACCAAAGTAGGCAAATGTTGGAAACACTGCTGCGCCAACTCCCAGCGTTCTTCCCGCCGTAACATCTCCGCCAACTTGTGGCGCACCGGGATCAAATAGCGAACATCGTTGGCGGCATATTCCAGCTGTTCGGCGGATAGCGCGTGGACGGCTCCCCAATCGGAGCTTTGGGCAGTTTTGTTGAGTTCGACCCCGCACAGCTCGCTCACCACATCTTTGAGGCTGTGTTTGCTGGTGTAGGTGCGGGCCAGTTTGCTGGCAATTTTGGTGCAAAAGACGGGCCACGCCCGGATCCCCAGGTGATAGCGCAGCATCGCCAGGTCAAAGCGGGCGTAGTGGAAAATCTTTTCAATGCTTGGAGCCATCAGCAGCTGCGCCAAAAAGGGGGCCTGCTTTACCCCGCGGCTCAGCCGCAACAGCACCACCTCACCGGCGGAGTTGGCGATTTGCACCACGCAAAGCCTGTCCCGCTGCGGGATCAGCCCCATTGTTTCTGTATCCACGGCCAGGTAAGGTTCCCTGGCCAGGGCCTTTGCCACTGCAGGGGTGAGATCTTCGTCACAGAGCTGAAAAGGTTGCAGGCCCACTCAGGATCTCTCAAAAGGGTGTTTTGGCTGCATAACCAAGCGGCGAAGGCCAGGCAACTACCAGCTAGACTTGACCACACCTGGCAATAAGCCTCTGTGGGCCATTTCCCGCAGGCTGTTGCGACAGAGGCCGAAATCGCGGAAGTAACCCCGGGGGCGCCCGGTTTTCCAGCAGCGGTTGCGCAGGCGTGTGGGCGAGCTGGCCCGAGGGAGTTTTTGCAGTTGGGCGTGCAGCTCCATGCGGGTGGCCTGGTCGATGTTGGGATCGGCCATGGCCGCTTTCAGTTGTTGGCGCTTCTCCCGATACTTCTCGACCAAGCGTTGGCGCTTTTTCTCCCGCTCGATCATGCTCTTTTTAGCCACGGCTCACTGTTTCCCCAGATTTTTCAGCTTTACTAGAATAACGGGGAGCAGCGGCCCCAAGCAAGGGGATCCCAGGCCCGCCCACGGCCATCCTTGCCCATGTTTTTCCGGTCTCCGTGGGATCCCTGAGGCCAGCCCCTCGGCTTGGGGGCAACCTACCTCTACAGGCGAGGTTGGTGTTGGGTGATGGCCATTTCCAGAGTGATCCCGTTTATCGCCACCAAGTTTAGGGTTTCCCCAGAGCAGATTGAGGCCACGCGCGTGATTCTCCACAAGCCGCCGGCTCTGTTGGCAGTGCTGAAGTCGGCCTCTCCACTGCCCAAAGAGGTTTTGCAGGATCCCAGTTTGGCCTATATCTATCCTGCCGCCTTCATTCAATGGTCGAAGTGCATGCATGGCTTGGCGGATTGGGATACCGTGCCGGCACTGAGCTACGCCGATTATGTGGCGCAAATGGAGCTGGCCTTTATGCCGACCGATATTGCCCTGAGCGGCCATTAGGGATCCCTTGGGTTGGCCATCCCATTTCGGAAGATGCGCCGGGAAGCCTCGCGGACAAACTCTTTGAGCCAACCGGATTTTTGGGTATTTTGCACCTGGGCTTTGACCACCGCCTGCATCCCCCCTTCGCCCCAGCTTTGGTTGTGCTGGAAGTACTCAATGAAGCTCTTGCCGGCAATGCGGGTGAGATAGCCAGCGCTGGCCGCCTGAATGGGGGCTGTCGCCAGAAAACCGACGACGCTTACCTCGGCAACGGTGGCCAAGATCCCCGTGGTCAGTTGGATCGCTCCTTCCACCAAGCCCAAGCCGGCTAAGGTTTTGGCCAGAGACAAGGCCAGCTCCCGCCCCTGCTGCAGATCCATCTTGCAGCCGTAAAGGGATCCCAGTTCCACCACCATCTGGGCGTTGATGGCGGCAATGGCCAGCAGATCCACCGCCGGGATGGGGTTGGCGAACACCACTCCTGTAACAATCCACTGAAAGCGATCGATCACCTCCTCCGCCTGCCGGCGCAGTTGGGCTTGGAGAATCCGCTTGGCCTCTTCCCCCAACTGTTGCGATTGCAGCAGGGCATTGTCCAAGGCCAGGGATCCCCCCTCGGCATAGAGCACCGCCTGCACGCGATCCCGCACGGCGGCCACATCCGGCTCCGGTCGCCAGGTTTGGGATCCCACCCGCACAGGGGCTGGAGCAGCGGCAGCTATCAACACATCCTGAGGTGGAATCAGGGGGTAGACCCGCTCCCGCAGGCGTTGCAAGAGGATCTGCCGTTCTTCTGAGGTGTAGCGATCCGCTTTGTTCAGGATCAGCAAGGCCCGCTTGCCCAGGGCGATCAACCGGCGCAAGGGATCCACCTCTGACTGGCGCAGATCCCCATCCACCACCACCAGCAGCAGATCGGCAGCTTGGGCTTGGGCTTGCGCCTCCTGTTCCCGCATCACCCCTGCCGGGCCGATCTCCAAAATGCCGGGGCAATCCACGATCTGCACCGGCTGCGGGATCCCGGGCAAGTTCCAATCGTAACAAGCTACCGCCTGGGTGGTGCCCAGAGTGGCCCCCACCGCCCCCGCCCGCCGCCCCAGCAGCGCGTTCACCAGAGAAGTCTTGCCCGCCGACCCGGTGCCGAAGACCACCACCTTCAGTTGGGGCTGGGCCAACTGTTGGGCCAGCAGAGCCGACCGTTCTGCCAGCGCTGCCCGCGCCACTTCATCCTGGATTTGCGCTAGCTGCGCCTCCAGTTGAGCCAAGTTCTGTTGCGCCGCTTTCCGCTTTTCCAAAGCCGTCTCCGGCAAGGCAGGGGGTCTCCTGCTGGGGGCGGGTTGGCGAAACAGAAACAAGTAGTAGATGGCAGCGGCCAAAAACACCAGCAGCAGCAGCAGCAGCACCCCGATCAACAGCCCCCCCAAAATCGGGTGGTAGCGGGTGGCGTAGTACAGATCGAGAAACGATTGGATTAGCCAAACGATCAGGCCGGCGAACGAGGCCAACAGCGCCAACAACAGCAGCAAGCGCAGGTAAGGAAGCGACCGCATAGGGATCCAACAAGGCCACAACCGTTCGCGTCAGCGGGACGG
>NZ_JANSHQ010000199.1:0-5769 GCF_047461715.1 Synechococcus sp. R8-2
GCTCCTGCGATTTCTAGCTGATACTCGACTGGAATCTGGTTCAAGTTCAACTTTCAATACAACTTTTTTTCAATACAACTTTCAATACAGAGGGTCTGGTCTGTCCCAGGCCCTTTTTGACTGCCACTTAGGGAGATTCCCAGGGTTAACCCCGCTCTCGCATGGCTTCGGCCAGCAGCCGGGCCACTTCTGGTCGAGAAAACTCCGGCGGGGGCACTTCACCGCGGCGCAGCATTTCCCGCACCTTGGTACCTGAGAGGTGAATGCGCTGGTGAGGCTGGCTGGGGCTGGTCTTGGCCGTGGCCATGGTGCCGGTGACGGTGCAATAGAAAGCATGTTCAAACTTCAAGGGAATGATGCCCAGCTCCCCCGGCTGGAACTCATCGAAAATGTGTTGGGCATCGTAGGTACCGTAGTAGTTCCCCACCCCGGCGTGATCCCGCCCCACAATGAAATGGGTACAGCCATAGTTTTTGCGAATGAGAGCATGGAAAATAGCCTCGCGGGGGCCGGCGTAGCGCATCGACGCAGGGTTGATGGCCAAGATCACCCGCTCCTTGGGGTAGTACTTTTCGATCAACACCTCGTAGCAGCGCATGCGCACATCGGCGGGAATGTCGTCGCTTTTGGTAGCCCCCACCAGCGGGTGCAAAAATAGCCCGTCCACAATCTCCAAGGCACATTTTTGGATGTATTCATGGGCGCGGTGGATGGGGTTGCGGGTTTGGAAGCCTACAATGGTTCTCCAGTCTCTTTCCCGAAACAGTTGCCGCGATTGGGCCGGGTCAATCTGGTAGGCCGGAAAAAGAGGGTGGGGATCCCGCTGCAGGAGGGTGACGGGGCCGGCCAAATAGACGGATCCCTGCTCGTAGAGCACCTTTACCCCTGGATGTTGCTCATCGGTGGTGCGATAAACTTGCCGGGCTTCGCGGGTTTTGTCGTAGGTAAATTTCTCCGTCAGCTCCAGTAGGCCCAGGATCTTGCCCTCGGCACTGGCCAAGGCAATCATTTGCCCCTCTTTCAGACCCGCTGCCACTTCTGAGGAGACCGGCAGGGTGACCGGCAGCGACCAAGCCAAGCCATTGGCCAGGTGCATCGTTTCCAGAACGGCCTGGTAGTCTTCCCGCCCCATAAACCCCGTTAGCGGGCTGAAGCCCCCAATGGCGATCATCTCCAGATCCGATTGGGCCCGCTCGTCGAGATAGAGGATGGGGCAATGTTCGGCTTTGGAACGCAGCTCCTGCGCCTGCTCAGGCGGGGCAATGCGGTTGATCAGGGTGCCCCCGTGGGGCGGAATGGCATCACCAGAAGGGAGAGTCGATGGAGATTGGCTCATGAGAAGGGCACTGAGAACAAAGGTTATCCAATCCAATATCCAACTATCGAACTATCGGATCCCAGATCCCCAGAAAGTGGGGAAGAAAGCACAGGTCGGGCTGAAAACAGGAGGGAGCAGAACAGGTGGAGACCCCATCCAGGCTCACACCCTCAGGGATCCCTTCCATCCCAGTCAATCCAGCAGATAGGGAGGCATGCTTTCATCAGTGGCTGATACATTGTCGAAGATGGGCCGATTCATGATCTTCTTTTGCGCGTGCAGAGGCGAGGATTGGGGTTTGGGCTGAATGATGGGGGCTTGCTCTTTGGGTTTCCGTAACTCCTGGATGGTTTTGGCCCGCTCGTCCGCAACCGCTTGCAACTGCGCCAGCGCCTTTTGCAATTCGTCCCGATGGGCAGTAACCTGCTGCAATTGAGCTTGCAGGGCAGAGACTTTGTTTTGGTAGTCCTGCAAGAGTTGTTGAGCTTCGGCCAGTTGGCTTTTGAGGGCTGCAATTTCCGGCAATTCTGGGGTTGGTTCTGGGGGAGACTGAGAAGACATCGTTGTCGGCTCCTCGCCTGTGGGAGTAGACTCTGCGGAGGTGGGCTCTGAACTGGTTTTAGCACTGGCCTTGCGCCGAATTCCGCCAGAGCGGCGGGAAGTTTCCCCCGACGAAGGAAAGAGGCTACGGTCAGATCCAGTCACAAGAGCACCTCGCGTTCAACCAACTGTAGCAGCCGCTGACACACCGCCGACCCAGGCCGATAGTCCATCACCGTCAAGCCGTAGTCAAAAGCAATGCGCAAATCGCTGCTATCTGGAATAGTAACGGGTGAAAGCACATCCGCAAAAATCTGTTGCGCTTGCACATACAATTGCCCGGTATGGGATCCCGACCAAATGCCCCCCGGCAGATAGCGGTCATCCAGCATTGTCAAAATGGCGCGGGCGTGGCTGAGCTGGCCTTTCAGGGCCTCAATGTAGCGCAAGGTTACTTCCGTGCAGGAGAAATCGGCGCGGTTGAGCCGTGTCGGGATCAACACCCGCTGGGCCACCCGCAGGGCATTGGCGGTGAGGGCATTCAGTTCTCCCGGCGTATCGAGAAAGATGAAGTCGTAGTCCGGCAGCAAGGGATCCAGTTGGCGCTGCAACAGATTCTGCCCCATCTCTCCAGCAGCAGCCAGTTGGGCCGCCACTTCCGCCATGGTGCTGTGGGAGGGCGCCACATCTACCCCCTTGTCGGTGCAGTAGATCACCTCTTCCAGAGGACGTTGGTGTTGCGGGTGTAAGCTGGCCCAAACCGTTTCCGGTGCCGGCAAGGATCCGGCCTCTTCCAAGTAGAGACTGCTGGCGGTGGCCTGGGACGTGAGATCGATGAGCAAAACTCGGTATCCCCGCTGGGCCGTCAACTGAGCCGCGTGGACGCAGAGGGTGGACTTGCCGGTGCCCCCTTTGTTGTTGGTAAAGGCCAGGATGCGCGCCATCAGCTCTCCCTGCATTCTGTCTTGCCAACTTGTTCCCCTTTCCGAGCAGCCCGGCCAGATCCGACAGGACAGCCGTTTAGGTGGCCCCGCAGCAGTCTATGCTATTGGGTGTAGCCTGGTGGAGGACAACCATGCGCGATGTACTGGCGATCATCTTGGGAGGTGGGCGTGGCACCCGACTTTATCCCCTGACCAAGCGCCGCGCCAAACCCGCTGTGCCCCTGGCCGGCAAATACCGCCTCATCGACATCCCGGTCAGCAACTGCATCAACTCCGACATCGAAAAAATCTACGTCCTCACCCAGTTCAACTCTGCCTCTCTGAACCGCCACATCGTCAACACCTACCGCTTGTCTCCCTTTACAGGCGGCTTTGTGGACGTTTTGGCGGCCCAACAAACCCCTGACAATCCCGATTGGTTCCAAGGCACCGCCGATGCCGTTCGCCAATACCTCTGGCTGATGGACTCCTGGAAGCCGCGGGACTTCCTCATCCTATCTGGGGATCACCTCTACCGCATGGACTACCGCCCCTTCATCCAGCATCACCGGCAGGTTGGGGCCGATGTGACGCTGGCGGTGCTCCCCTGTGAAGAAAAAGTGGCCTCGGGTTTTGGCTTGCTCAAGCTTGGCGAGAACGGTTGCATCGTCGATTTCAAGGAAAAGCCAATAGGAGATCTGCTGAAAGCCTGTCAGGTGGACACCCAAGCCCTCGGCCTCAGCCCGGAAGAAGCCAAAGCCAAGCCCTACATCGCCTCCATGGGCATCTATGTATTCAAGCGAGAAGCTCTGATCGAGATGCTCAAAGTCAAGGAGCACACCGACTTTGGCAAAGAGGTGCTGCCGGCAGCCATCGGCAAGTACCATCTGCAAGCCTACCTCTTCAAGGGTTACTGGGAAGACATCGGCACCATCGAGGCTTTTTACCGGGCCAACCTGGCACTGGTGCAGCAGCCCAACCCGCCCTTCAGCTTCTTCGACAGCGAAATGCCCATCTACACCCGCCCGCGCTTTTTGCCCCCCAACAAAATCCTCGACTCCCAGATCGTCAACTCCATGATCGCCGATGGCTGCATCATCAAAAACGCCCAAATTCGCAACTCCATCATCGGCATTCGCAGCCGCTTGGAGGCCAACACCATCATCGAAAACACCCTGGTGATGGGAGCCGATTACTACGAGTCGGCAGAAGAGCGGCAGGCCAGGCTGGAGGAAGGGATCCCACCGGTGGGCATCGGGGCCAACTCTCACATTGTCAACGCCATCGTGGATAAGAATGCCCGCATTGGGCGCAATGTCCGCATCCTCAACAAGGATCACGTCACCGAAGCGCAGCGGGAAGAGGAAGGGATCTGGATCAGCAACGGCATCGTCACCATCATCAAAGACTCGGTGATCCCGGACAACACCATCATTTGAGGGGGAAACAGGCCGGCCCTGGCCGAGAAGGGGGCAGGATGGGGCTGACAGGCCCTTGCGCAGAAACGGCGAGGCTTTTTCTGTTAAGATGGATACCGAGAGCTTTAAAACAAAAGACTGTGAGATCGCTGGAGTGTGTTTAGTAGAATTTCATCCGTTGCCGCTTTGGAAGTTTACGATCCGCAATTGATCTGCCGTTATTACCGCTGGCGCCTGCCCCAAGTGATCGGTCGGGCGCTGGCCATTCTCTGGCCTTTCTTGTGGTTTGTCCTCTGTTTGCGCTGGGATCAACTGTGGGGACACACTGATCGCAATGTGGGACGGCGCTCGGTGCAGTTGCGAAAGCTGCTCACCGACCTGGGGCCAACGTTCATCAAGGTGGGGCAGGCCCTCTCCACCCGCCCCGATCTGGTGCGCAAAGACTACCTAGAAGAACTCACCCAACTGCAAGATCAACTGCCGCCATTTCCTTCCGAGCAAGCATTTGCCCGCATCGAATCCGAGTTGGGCCGTCCGATTGCCGAGATCTTTGCCCAGATCTCTCCAGAGCCGGTGGCTGCTGCCAGTTTGGGCCAGGTTTACAAAGCGCAGTTGCACAGCGGCGAATGGGTGGCGGTGAAGGTGCAGCGACCCCATCTGCGAGAGCAGTTGAGCCTGGATCTGTACCTGATTCGCTGGGCCTCGACATGGCTGGGCCCCTGGCTGCCCTTGAACCTGGGCAGTACTTTGACGGCGGTGGTGGATGAGTTTGGCCGCAAGCTTTTTGAAGAGATCGACTACCTGCACGAAGGGCGAAACTGCGAGCGCTTCGCCGAATACTTCCGCGACGATCCGGATGTGTACGTGCCGCGCATCTTTTGGGCTTACAGCACCCGCCGGGTTCTGACCCTGGAGTGGATCGACGGCATCAAGCTGACGGATGTGGAGCGCATTCGAGCAGCCAACCTGGAGGTGAAACAATTGGTGCGCATCGGGGTGGTTGCTGCCCTCAAGCAATTGCTGGAATACGGCTTTTTCCACGCGGATCCCCATCCGGGCAACCTGTTCGCCCTGGCCGATGGTCGCTTGGCCTACATCGATTTCGGCATGATGGATCAGCTTACCGAGGAAATGAAGGAGTACTTGGTGGATGCTCTGGTTCACCTGGTGGATCGCGACTACAACGCCCTGATCGATGACTTTATTCATCTGGGCTTTTTGCAGTCGGATGTCGGCCGCCAAGAGCTGATCCCCGCCTTGGAAAAGGTGCTGGCAGACGTGCTGACCCAAGAGGTGGTCAACTTTAACTTCAAAACGGCCACAGATCAGTTCTCCGACTTGATGTACCGCTACCCCTTTCAGGTGCCCTCCCACTTTGCTCTGGTGATCCGCTCTTTGGTGACCCAAGAGGGAGTAGCCCTCAGCCTCTATCCCCAGTTCCGCATCGTCGGTGTGGCCTATCCCTATGTGGCCAAGCGCCTGCTGACGGATGAATCGCCGCGTATTCGCCAACGGCTGCTGCAAGTGTTGATCAAGGATGGTAAGTTCCGCTGGAACCGCCTGGAGAACC
>NZ_JANSHQ010000200.1:0-9218 GCF_047461715.1 Synechococcus sp. R8-2
TTCAGCGTGAATGTATCAGGTACTTGGATCACCATCACCAGGTTCAGGGCTTCTTCTGCTACTTCCGCCGAATGGGGATCCTGAGGGGTTGGGTTGGCGGCTTGCTCGGCCCGAAAATCGCTGAGGCGCTGCCCGGTGAGGCTGGCCCGTTCACCGTTTTGATTGAAGAAAAGGCGCTGGCCCCAAATAGCCTCGCCCACCCTATCTTCGGTGCGGTTCTCGATCACCGTAATGCTGGTGCCCTCGCGGGTGGCCAAAATGGCCAGCACGGCTGGGCTGCCGGGATGGGATTGGTAGTTGAACAGCACCGGGTTGAATTGAGCGGATCCCCCGGCAGGGATAGGCAAAAAGGCGGCCTGGGCGCTCACCAACACATGGCTATCCCGTGGAGCCAGCAGGGAGTTCCGGTTGCCGGCCCAAGAGCCGGGATCATGTAAGTAGCGGCGCAGATTCCCCAGCAGCTCTCGCAACGACACTGGTTGCAGGGGTTTTCCTTTTTCGTTGCCCACCAGCACCTGCAGGCTGTCGAGGGGCAGGTCGGCAGACAGATCGGCAAAGTTGGGGTAGCGGATCACCGGCATCAAGCTCAGCTCGTAGCGGCCCGTTCTGGGGTTGAGCTGTTGTACCTGGATGGTCATGTCGCTGATGTTGGGGCCAAGGGCAGATCCCTTGTGGCGTCCGGTATCTTCCCAGGTGATGTTGACGATATCCAGCCCATACTGCTTTGCCAAGGCTCGCGCTTGCGGATCCCAGGTCATGGAGATCGTCCGGTCGATGACCTGCCTGTAGGCCAAGTACTCTGCCCACTCTGAAGGCGAGGGGGAAGAAAGGGACTGGTGGAGCGGAAAATCCATAGGGGTTGCCTGCGAGGTGGACACCATCGGCGGAGCGGCCAGGGAAATGCCCACCCAGCTCAGTGAACTCAGCAGCCAGGGGATGGGGGCGCGCATAGCAATATTCCTGAGGATTGGAAATTGGGGGACTATACCCTGACAATAGCTCCCAAAAGGGGAGAGGACGTGGCGGTTTCGCTTTTGGCAACCCCATGCTTTTGCCGGGATCCCAAGCCACCTGGGCTACGATAAAAGGCTGTAGCACCCTTTCGAATCATTCCAGATCATGGCCAGTATTCGCCGGGATCCCGAGGTCAACGCTTCTGTAACTTCAACTTCTCCAGAGCCTCAGGTGCAGGTTCAGTCTTTGCCGCTGCATGTCATGTTCCGCCTGGGCCTGTTTCAAATGGGCTTGGGAATGATGTCGCTGCTCACTCTGGGAGTGCTGAACCGCGTCATGATCGACACGGATCTGCTGGCCATCCCGGCAACGGTGGTGGGGGGATCCCTGGCCATGCACCAGTTGGTCTCCCCGGCTCGGGTTTGGTTTGGGCAGCTCTCGGATGCCAAGCCCCTGTTTGGCCTGCATCGCACCGGCTATGTGCGCCTGGGATCAGTGCTATTTGCCGTTTGTATCTTCCTGGGGGTGCAGGTGGTGTGGGGTTTGGGGGATAGCTTTGCGGCTACGGGCTGGTCTGGAGCCACCTATGGCTGGATAGGCTTGGCCTGTTTGATGTTTGCCCTCTATGGTCTCTGCCTCAGCGCCTGCTCCACACCTTTTGCGGCTTTGCTGGTGGATGTGTCAGACGAGGACAACCGCTCTAAGTTGGTGGGGATCGTCTGGTCCATGTTGATGGTGGGCATTGCTGGGGGGGCGATTGGCTCGGCGGTGCTGCTGCGGGGCTTGCAGCCAGACAACCTGCAGAGCACCGTCAACCGCCTCTTCGTCATCATTCCAGCCGTGGTGATCCTGCTGGGGGTGATCGCCACCTGGGGAGTGGAAAAGCGCTATTCCCGCTACGGATCCCGTTCCACCCTGGCCGGACGAGAAGACCAAATCACCCTGGGCACGGCCATCAAGGTGCTGACCGCCAGCCGCCAAACCCTGATCTTTTTCGGCTTCTTGGTGTTGATGACCATGGGCCTGTTTATCCAACAGCCGATCCTAGAACCCTACGGCGGCGAGGTGTTTGGCATGACGGTGGCCCAGAGCACCCAGCTCAATGCCTTTTGGAGTTTGGGCATTTTGGTGGGGATTGTGCTGACCGGATTTTTCATTGTGCCTAAGCTAGGCAAGCAGACAACGGCCCGTCTGGGCTGTCTGCTGGTGGCCATCTCTTTTGGGCTGACCATTGCCTCAGGGTTTACAGGCAATCCACGGCTGCTGCAACTGTGCATGATCCTGTTTGGTTTGGCTTCTGGGATCACCACCAATGGCGCCATTACCCTCATGTTGGATTTGACGGCAGCGGAGACAGCAGGCACCTTTATCGGGGCTTGGGGTCTGGCCCAGGCCATGTCCCAGGCGGTTTCCACCTTGCTCGGCGGGGCTTTGCTCGATTTGGGGCGCATTCTCTTCCCCACTTCTTCAGTGCTTGCCTATGCCACCGTCTTTGGGGTGGAGGCGGCGGTGATGTTGCTGGCCGTGTATTTGCTGGGACGGGTGAGCGTGGCCGAGTTTCGCGAAAAGACCAACCGTGCGCTGACCCAGGTGTTGGCTCTGGAGCTGGAGGGCTAACAACGCAGAGCTGGCTCGTAGTGGGGGCAGCCCTGACAGGGCCCGCTGGGGTTGACGGCACAACGCAGCAAGGGCGAGTGAGCATTAAACCGACAGGAGGGATCCCCCAGGCAATTCCCTGCTTCCTGCGGTGGGTTTACCGAACGCACCAAGGCGCGGATCCCACACAGGTGGTATTTGCCTTGCCGGAGCCGGTAGGAATGACGCTTTTCCAGAACTAGGTAGTGCTGCTCTGCCAGTTGGACGTAGGTGCCCGGATGGGGACTACTCTCCCAAGGACATTCCTCCACCACCTCTCCTGAATCCACATCAATCCACTGAATGGGCAGGGTCAGGTTGGGGGAAGACATAAGGTGCCAACGGAGCCAGTTTAGGGCAGCAGACTACAAAATGATGGACTGGGCTTGACTTGGTGATTAACAAATTGTGCAACTTTTTCCGGCAACACTGAGTATGGCTGGTACAAATGTTCTCTCTTGTGTGACCTGGAGCCTGCTAATCTACAGAACTTCTACAAAGTTAAGTTAGAAAAAGCTGTACTCAGTGTAATGGATTTTCTGCGGCGGGCGGAGAACGGGATAGGTTGGGCCTGCGGCGGCGAAAAGATGGATGCTTGGACTAGCTGTTGGAATGGGCTTGGCGGGCCAGTTGGGTGAGAAAAGCCAGAGGATGACGGTTTTGGAGCTGCTGCCTAATCCGCTCTTGCAGGATTTCCTCTTGCCAGGGATCCCCGGAAGACAGCCACTCTAGGTAGCTGAGCCCCGCCACCCGCGTCAGGTAGGCCCCTGTCACCGCCTGCAGGGGGATCCCCATCACCATCAAGGGGCTGGCCTTGAGCAGAGAGCCCAAAGCCTGAGTGGCCAGCTCCAGCCCCCCCAGTTGCACCACCATTTGCGCCAAACTCTGGGCAATTTGCTGGGCCCGGCGCAAGGTAATGCGTCGGTCAAACACCTGGTGCAGTTCCCCAATCATGCGCGCCTGAATGGCTACTCCTGCCAGCACATCCAAAGCAGGAAGAGGGTTTGCCGCCAGGGCAGCAGCGGTGGCCCACTGCATCCGTTCCACGATCTGGCGACCCTGTTGGCGACGTTCTTCTTGGAGGGCCTGCTGGACGGCTTCGCTGAGAGTTCGGGTTTGCAACAGAGCATTGGCCAAGCGCAGGTGGGATCCCTTCTGCTGCAGCAGTTGAGCCATCTGTTGGATGAGGGCCTCCGTATCGGGGGGCTGCGGCTCCCAAGTTTCCCGCACAGAGCCATCTTCGGAGTAGTAGCGAACCTTCAGGGGTTCTGGATCGGCGGCGATGGCCACCACCTGTTCGGCGGGGATCACACCGGCAGTGCGCCGGCGCAAATGGGCCAAGATGGTCTCTACATCCTCCGGCAGCATCTGATCGGTTTTGTTGAGGGCCAGGATGGCGGATTTGCCCAGCCGGGCCAACTCCAGCATTTCGGCATATTCCGAAGCCAGCAGGTCTCCGGCCACCACCAAGATCAGCAGATCCGCCTTCTGGGCCAGGGCGCGGGCTTCCGCTTCACCTGCTCCCCCAATCGTCAGCAGCCCAGGTGTGTCGGTAAGGGAAATGGGGCCGTTCCAGCCCTCCAATTGGTAGGTGTGAATGGATCCCTGCTGGGTGGTGCCCAGGGTGGGGGCTGTTTCGCCCACTGGTCGGCCCATCAAGGCATTGATCAACGAGGTCTTGCCGGCGGAACTGGTGCCGAACACCACCAGATGCAATTCCTCCTGGTTAAGCCGCTGATTGATCTCTTGCAGCTTGGCACGCAGGGCACGGCGACTGATGTCATTCTGCAGCTTCTGGATCAGGCGATCGGCATCTTCCAGATCGGCTTGCACCTGATTCCGAGTTAACTTAACCCGCCGCAGCGGTTGTGTCCGCTGACTTGGAGTACTTTGCCGTCGGCCAGCCTGCTGCCACCAATGGCGCGCTGCCAGACCTGCTGCTGCTGTCCCTCCCAGGATCCCGGCCACTGCCAGATCCGCCAGCGGCAACGAATGGGGGGCGATAAAGCTATAGATCCCGCTAACCCATTGCAGATATTGGCTCAGGGCCGCCAAACCCAGCCCTGCCCACAACCACACCCAAGTGGAGCGCGACAGCACCATCCCAACCCACAGCCTGCCCGAATCTTCAGATCAAGAAACCCAAAATTGCTGGGCCATCCAAGCTGCTTCTCCAGCATAGGGCTTGCTGTAGCTGAGCATACAATTTTGTCGAGAGCTTTTTTGTCAAGAACCTGGCTAGGGCGCAGTCGAGCAGGAGACCAAAGGAGAGAGCGGGGCGTCGAAAACGCCCTCAGCTCAACCCGCCAAATGAGGCAGGGATCCCCTCTCCCAAAATCGCCGGCGGCTCCAGCGGTGCCGGCAAAAACTCGCCCCCGCGATAATCCAACAGCTGCACCAGCAGCAAGTAGCCCACCCCCAGAGCAATGGCCAGGATCCCTGTAACGATTGCTACCCACTTAGGCCGCTCCACGCTGAATCTCCCCAATAAAGCGCTGGATCTCGATGCCTCTATGATGCCCGAAGTGGTGGCCCAATTCCTAACGCGGCGGGATCAAGACGGCGTCGATGACGTGGATGATGCCGTTGGCAGCTCGAATATCGGCGGTCAAAAGCCTTTCTCTCACGGGTGGCCCTAGAGTAGAGCAGAGAGCACCTTGGCGCAGAAACAGCTGCCGTAAAGTTCGGTATCCTGGGGCTGTGATTGCTGGAGAGGAGAAAGGCCGTCAAGTACCCCCATTCTTAGCTGGGGGCTTGTGGGAGTAGGGCCTAGCCAGCCTGAAACCCCAAGGGCAAGGAAAGACTAGCCTGCCCAAGCAACCCAGTCATGGGGGGCGTTTGAAGGAGACTGAGCCGACTGGGCGTGGCAGCCCAAAGTACGTAGCGAATGCTTCCCTAGTTTGCTACCTCTACGTCGGCCAGGGGCGAAGGGATGTACATACTCCGCAAGGAGACTTACCGCATGTTCGTGCCCGTCGTAGACCACAACCAAAACCCCCTCATGCCGACCACTCCCAGCCGGGCGAGGCGGTGGGTTAAATCCGGCAAGGCTACTCCCTTTTGGAAGAGAGGGGTGTTTTGTGTTCGTCTCAACGGGGAACCTTCTGACCGGCAAACCCAACCCATAGCCGTCGGTATTGACCCAGGAAGCAAGAAAGAAGGGTGGTCGGTCAAATCAGCCGCACACACCTACCTCAACATCCAAGCGGACGCGGTTAATTGGGTGAAGGAGCATGTTGAGCAGCGTCGAAACATGCGTCGGTTGAGGCGGTATCGCCAAACGCCCTGTCGGCAACCGAGAGCGAACCGGGCTAGAGGCGGATTGCCCCCTTCCACCAAGGCTCGGTGGCAGTGGAAGCTCTGTCTTGCCAGGTGGCTGAGCAAGTTGTTTCCCATATCCGTATTTGTGGTGGAGGACATTAAGGCGAAGACCTCAGGCCAGCGTCGCTGGGACGTGTCTTTCTCCCCCCTAGAGGTGGGTAAGCAGTGGTTTTATCAACAACTAGCGGGCTTGGGGCAAGTGTTGATCCGCTCAGGGTGGGAAACCCAGCAGATGCGGGACGCCCTTGGGCTGAAGAAAACCAACAAAAAGACAGCCGAGGTCTTTGAGGCTCACTGCGTGGATGCGTGGGTGTTGGCTAACTCCGTAACCGGTGGGCACCTGCAACCTGACAACCGGCAGATGCTTATAGTAGTTCCTCTACGGTTTCATCGTCGTCAACTGCATCGTTTGCAACCGGCCAAAGGTGGGAAAAGACTGCCCTACGGGGGGACTATCAGTCTGGGTTTGAAGCGCGGCAGTTTGGTGCGTCATCCCAGGTGGGGGCTCACTTTTGTGGGTGGCAGTTCTGGGGGGAGGTTAAGTTTGCATTGCTTACGGAGCGGGAAGAGGTTGACGCAGAGCGCCAAAAGAGAGGATGTGCGGTACTTATGCTTTTGTTCCTGGAGGTTTTATGGAGAGTAAAGCCGCCCTCAAGAGCGGGGTTTCAGACCTAGGTTGTGTTGATCTTTAGCCAGAAGAGAGCACCTGCGAAGTAGAGAAAGCTCAAGAAGTTCCTGGCCAACTTGTCAAAACGAGAAAACAAATGCCGATACTGCTTTAGCTTCTGAAAAAAGCACTCTACTAGGTGCCTCTCTCTGTAAACATGCCGGTCGTAATCTCGCACCACCCTCCTCTTCTTCCTAGAAGGAATCACCACCCGACTCTCCCTTATCACTTTCGTGCGTTCTTTTTGCCAGCTGTATCCACCTCGACTCCTGCCCAAGGCTTGCTCCCCTCTGGCTGCACAGGGGTGAGCACGAACGATAGTTGAGTCCAGGATAAGATGCTCTCAATCGGGTTCTGTGATGAAGAACTGAAACATTCTTTCCCAGACTCCCAAGCGACTCCAGTGATGGAATCTTGGGTAAACGGTGTACCACTTTCCACATCTTTCCGGGAGGTAGCGCCAGGGGGAGCCAGAACGAGCCATCCACAGCACGCCCTCGATAAACCGCTTGCATCCTGCCTCTTTGCCAATGTGGGGTTCTGTTCGCAGAAAAGCCAGAATCTTTTGCTATTTATTGTCATCTATGACAAGGCAACTCATCAGACCTTGCCCAAAAACTATCCTCACCTCATACTAAAAGTAAACACAGCCTAGTTTTTTCGATGAACGGGATCCAGTCGTGGTTGCGGCAACTCCGCCGCTGGCTGCCCTGGGTTGCTCTGCTTCTCGTCTTGGTCTTGATCGGCTACTGGGTTGGCCCCCGGCCCAGACCCTACCCCCAAGATCAGGAGCTGCCCACCCTTGCCCCTCTGCCGCAGCACCCCCGTATTCGGGTGGCGTTTAACCAAAGCCGGGAAAGCACCTATCGGGATCCCTATCGCCAGATCCGCCGCTACGGCTACAACCTGGAGGAGCTAATTATCTCTCAGATCCGCTCTGCCCGGCAGTCGATAGATGTGGCGGTGCAAGAATTGAACCTGCCCCTGATTGCCCAAGCCCTGGTGGAGCGACAGCAGGCCGGGATCCGGGTGCGGGTGATTACCGAAAACACCTACGTGCGAGCCTGGCACCAGCTCACCCCTGCCGAAGTGCGGGCGCTGGACGAGCGCAGCCGTCGCAAGTTCGAGGAGTACCGCAACCTGGTGGATGTGAACCGCGATGGACGGTTTTCTCCCGAGGAGATTGCCAGCCGAGATGTGTACGCCTTGCTGGATGGGGGGCGGGTGCCCTGGCTGGATGATACCGCCGATGGCTCCAAGGGCAGCGGCCTGATGCACCACAAATTTGTGGTGATCGACGGGCAGAAAGTCTTGACCGGATCGGCCAATTTCACGCTCTCTGATATTCACGGGGACTTTGATGCGCCTGGCAGTGTCGGCAATGCCAACCATCTGCTGCTGCTGGACAGCCCGGAGCTGGCCCGCCTCTACACCGAGGAATTCGATCTCATGTGGGGCGATGGCCCCGGTGGCTTGACCGATAGCCGCTTCGGCGTGCAAAAGCTCAAGCGTCCCCTGGAAACGGTGTACCTTGGCGATGCCATTGTGGGGGTTCACTTTTCTCCTGCCAGCCGCTCCTTGCCCTACGAAGCCACCTCCAACGGCATTATTGCCGCCACCCTGGCCCAAGCCCGGCAACAGGTGGATCTGGCTCTGTTCGTCTTTACGGATCCGGGCATTGCCAACCAACTCAGGCAACTGCGCCAGGAGCGCAACGTAGAAATCCGCGGGGTGTTCGACCCTGGTTTTGCCTTCCGGGACTACAGCCGCACCCTGGAGATGTGGGGGCTGTTGCTCCCCGACGAAAAGTGCCAGGTGGAGGCGGCGCGCCTGCCCTGGACGCTGCCGGCCCAGTCTGTAGGCATACCCAACCTCGCCCCCGGCGATAAGCTGCACCATAAGTTTGCCATCATCGATCCCGGCACTCCTCAGGCCACGGTGATCACCGGATCCAACAACTGGTCGGTCTCGGCCAACCACCTCAACGACGAAAACTTCCTGATCATCCGCAATGGCCGAGTGGTGGATCACTTTGTGCGGGAGTTCGACCGGCTGATGGCCGAGGCCCGTTTTGGCCCCAGCCGCCGCTTGCAACAGCAGGCAGAAGAGGCGTCCCGTCGCTGCCCCAACCCCGTCCCCGTTGCCGCTTCCTTGCCTGAACCGGAGCCGGAGCTGCTGGAAGTCGAGGTCGTTCTTCCTCCTGAGGCGGGATCCCCTTCCCCGTCGGTTGCTTTTCCGGTGGCGTCTCCTGGGGGATCCCCTCGCGTTAACCTGAATACGGCCACGGCGGCGGAGCTGGAACAGTTGCCCGGCATTGGCCCCGCCCTGGCGCAGCGCATTATCGAGGCCCGCCCCTTCTCCTCTTTGGAGGATCTGCAACGGGTCAATGGCATTGGCCCAGCCCGGATTGAGCAACTGCGGGATCGGGTAACCTGGTAGGAGTTAGCCCCCTCTTGGTCAGGTTGAGGGCGCGGAGTGCTTTCGGAAGTTCATCCCAGAGCAGCTCCTAAAGGGCCTCTCCCCTCGAATAAACCCCAAATTAAACCCCAAATATAGTCATTTCAGTTCAAACCAGGACACTGCACCCACGCCTAAAATGTTGGTCGCATCGGCGTTGCAGAGCAATAATGCAGGGGGCCAA
>NZ_JANSHQ010000201.1:0-4438 GCF_047461715.1 Synechococcus sp. R8-2
CGATAGCGGGACGGAGTCCTTTCGCAATAGCGGGATGGGGTCTTTGCACTCCACCACAACCCCAAAGCGGGCCCCAACCCCAACAACAGGCCCAGCCCCGCCGGCGCAACAATGCCGGAGCCCAGGCTCATCAACAGGGCAAAAGCAAAATTAGCTACATAGAGCACCAGCGGCCCCACCAACTGGCGGCGGTCAAGGATGGGTTGATCCTCGCCCCACAGCAGATTGGCCACCGTCATAAAGGCAGCCCCGGTCAGCATCCAACCACCGAAGTTTTGCAACGGCATGCCGAAGAAGGGCCCCGGCTGAAACCACGTCCAAAACGGGATCAAGCCGCGGGTCATGGCCGGATCCAGCACGAAGTCCCAGGCGGTGAGCAGCAGGGCCCCCAACATGATGGCCTCGAAGTGGATCAACCAGTGGCGCTGGGTTTGCAGAGCCACACGCGCCAACAAATAGGACGACAACCCCACATAAAACCAAGACAGAGGGATGGTAAAAGGCACCAACCCGGCAATCTTGTAGCCCAGCCCACTCAGGTAGCCATAGTTGCCAAAGGGGATCCCAGTGCTGGTACCCAACAGCTCACTGCCCAAGGAAATGCCCACCGCCGGGATCAAAAACATCAATAGGCGCCGCACCCCCAACAGCCGGGATCCCAT
The DNA here is from genome assembly GCF_047461715.1 of Synechococcus sp. R8-2. Taxonomy (NCBI): domain Bacteria; kingdom Bacillati; phylum Cyanobacteriota; class Cyanophyceae; order Synechococcales; family Synechococcaceae; genus Synechococcus; species Synechococcus sp. R8-2. The sequence continues at coordinate 663 of NZ_JANSHQ010000201.1, forward strand.
CAGAGCTGCCGCCAGCGCACCGAACACCATGTAGGCCACGCCGCCATTGCCCATGCTCAAGGAGAAAGCTTGAATGCCAATGGGGGGCAAACTGGCCACCCACTCGGGATGCGGTACAACCCAGAGCAACCCTGCCAACCCAAAAAGCAAAGACAGAATGTGCAAACCCAGAGCTAAGGCCTCCAGCCGCTGCCAAATCGAGCCAGACAGGGGCAGAACACTTCGCCCAACAGAAGACTGGAAAGGCAGGCTGACGAGAACACCAGAGGACGAGAACCAACGCATGAGAAACTCCCGAAGAGTGGTTAAGCGAAGCCGCTCTGTCTCCTTGCAACCCATACGGCGGCTGAGGGAAAAAGCGGATGGCCCCAAGAGAGAGCCTAAAGCCAAGAACAAGCCCGCTTGTTTGCAGGCCGGCCTACTTGGAATGGCCCTCTGGACGGAGATGTCACTGCCGCTAACGGTGACACTGCTGATATTTTGCTGTCTATTGTATCAATTCGTAAACATATCGCCCGTTTTTCCTCAGGTCTCCTCCCCGTCTTCGCCGCAGGGATCCCGGGTGGGGGTGTACGCCCAGTTGGCTCGTGCTGTGGAGCGCCAGGACTGGCTTCAGGCCCTGCAGCTGGTGGATCTGTTGCAGCAGCACACGGAAGATCCCGCCCAGCGTCAGGATCTGGAAGACCATCGGCTGGAGCTGGAAAAATATCGTTCTGCTTATGGGGATCCGCCGCCGCCCCAGTGGCCGTTTTTGCACAAGCCCTTTGTTGGGGAATTTCCCGTCACCAACCTCTTCGACCATGACTTGCCTTTGGGGGAGAGGGATGGCAACGGACGGTTTGTGAGTGGGCAAGGCCAGGTTTGGATCCCCGACCCGCTGCACCCCTGTGGCAAAAGCGATGGCCATGCCGGTTATGACTGGGAGATGCCGGTGGGAACCCCGATTTTGGCTGCTGCCGCAGGACGGGTCACCTTGGCCCGCGAGGAGCCGGAGTTTTTTTGCCCCGGCTTGGGCCGGCTGGTCAGGGGGTTGCGGGTGCGCCTTCTGCACGAGCCAGAATTCTCCGATGGGGAGAGAGCAGACAGAAGAACCCTTCCCCGCTGGGAAACCCTCTACGCCCACCTCAGCCAAGTTGGGGTGCAGGAGGGGCAAGTGGTGGCCCCAGGAGAAATCATCGGCCTATCGGGAGACAGCGGCTGTGCCAGCGGGCCCCATCTTCATTTCGAGGTACGTCGCTTCGACAACACCAACTCGGGCCAACCGGCTGCCGTCGATCCCTACGGGTGGTTTGGGTCTGGCCTGGATCCCTGGAGCATTCATCCCCTTGGGGCCGAAAGCCTGTTCCTTTGGCAGGTGGGACAAGCCCCCAGCTTGGGAGCTTGCTGGCAAGGGCAGCGATAGCCGAGACGGACATCCGCTCCGCGCGAGACCTCGCTGACAAAGATGGATATTGACAGGCAGATTCACAACAGTCACAACAGATGATGGACTTATAGATCTCGACGGACAAAGCCATCCCCCTCCCATTGGTAGAGGGTAGCCCTCAAGTCACGGCTGGCACCGGGCGGGCTTGAGATGACCAGGATCCCTTGCGGGCTGACCCGCAGGCTGGCATTGCTCAGATCCGTCACGCTCAGCAGCGGCACAAGTCCCTCAGGCCGGTGTTCCAAGACCAAGACAGAGCGCAGCAGGCTGATGCCCCCTCGCTCGGTAAGGAGCACCAACTTGGGCTGTGGGCTGGAGGTGATGTCCGTGCGCAGGTGAGCCTCCACCAACCGCCCTGGGATCGGCTCAGCCGTGTGGAGCAGACGAAAGCTATACCCCCCCTGGTGCTCGAAGCTGAGAACGCGCACCACCGGCTCTACGGTGGGCTGCCGCTGAATCTGAAACACAGCCACCACATCCTGGCGAGATGGAGAGGTTAGGCTGGCCGGGAACAGGCGCAGGTTTTCACCGCGATTGCCGCGAATAAAATCCCACCAAATGGATTGATTGAATAAAGCCACAACCCCACCTCGAGCAGCGCCGCCCTCAGAAGGAACCGGCAGCAGCGGAAGCACAGGCTGGGGATAGGCAGGAACAGCAGCAACCGGTAGAGTGGCAGCCAAGGCCACTCCCCAGGCTATTCGACCACAGGAACACAACAGCTTCCGCATATTTCCTCACTCCTCGCCCCTAAAATTCTAAAGGACTCCAAGGTTCTCCCAGTCAACCAAACAGCCGGGATACAGGGATCCCTTTTATGTCGAACGCAACCTCGATCTCACCTTGATCTCGCCTGGCAATGGGCTACCAAGTTAGGGTGAAAAGCCTGGAGCTTCCTCTGTAGCCAACAAAGTCGGCTTGGAACGACGCCCCGCCAATTTGAAAGGGATCCCCCAGGAGCAAGGGGCAGCCCCCCCGACGGAGGGCTCTATTTTTCGGTAGCCAAAAACAATTGGGCCCGCCAAAAGCAGGCAATGGACTTGCTGTCCAAATCCATTCCCAAACGGGCCATTTCTGTAAGCTCAGAAGCAGAAAACTCCACTACGGTAATATCTTCATCCTCATCCTTATCGGGAGGGGAATCCAGCACTTCCAGCTCCCGCGCCAAATAGGCATACATAATCTCGCTGGAATAGCCGGGGCACAAATAAAATTGGCCAAGGGGATCCCAGCGATGGGCACGCAGGCCCGTTTCTTCTTCCAGCTCGCGGCGAATGGTGTCATCGGGATGCTCCCCTGGCTCGACCGTGCCTGCCGGGAATTCGTAAAGATAGGAAGCAACCGCAAAGCGATATTGACGAATGCAGACGAACTTGCCTGCTGCAGTGACGGGCACGGCCACCACCCCGCCAGGATGGATGAGGTACTCCCGCTCTCCCTCTTTGCCGTTGGGAAAACGCAAACGCTGGCTGACGAAGGTGTATTTGTGGCCTTGATAGCGCAGGCGCTCACGAATCACCTGAGATGGGTTTTGCATGGCAAGGGATCCCGAGAGTAGAGCCGCTCTCAGCTTAATGGTTTTCGGCGCTGTTGCAACCGGGCAATCCAGAGGGATTCACACGCCCTTGGGATCCCGTGTCTGGGGTAGAGTCAGGAAAAGCACAAAAGTTGCAGGCCATGATTTACCCTCCCTTGAAGGAGTTTCTTGCCCTCACCAAGCAGGGCAACTTTATCCCGGTGTACCAGGAATGGGTGGCGGATTTGGAAACGCCGGTTTCTGCCTGGTATCGGGTTTGTGCTGGCCAGCCCTACAACTTTCTCCTGGAGTCGGTGGAGGGGGGGGAACAGGTGGCCCGCTACAGCTTCCTGGGCTGCGATCCCCTGTGGGTTTTGGAAATACGCGGGGATCAGGCGCTACAGCGATACCGCGATGGCCGACAGGAGCACCACCAAGGGGATCCCTTTGCCATCTTGGCCCGCTGCTTGCAGCCCTATGAGCCGGTGCATTTGCCGGAATTGCCCAGCAGCATCGGCGGCCTGTTTGGCTACTGGGGCTACGAGCTGATTCGCTGGATTGAGCCCAAGGTGCCCATCCACCCCCTGCAGCCGGGGGATCCCCCTGATGCCGTTTTGATGCAGGTGGACAGCATCCTGCTCTTTGACCAGGTGAAGCGCAAGATCTGGGTGGTGGCCTTCGCCGATACCCGTCACCACGCTGCCGAGGAAGCCTATGCCCAAGCCTGCCGGCGGGTGGAAAAGCTGATGCAGCAGCTCAGCGCTCCTCTTTCCCTGGCCCATCTGCACCTCAACTGGAAGCCCCACCTGTCGGAAAGGACTCCGTCCCGCTGGC
>NZ_JANSHQ010000202.1:0-741 GCF_047461715.1 Synechococcus sp. R8-2
GAGGCTAGGGAGCAACGACATAGCGATCTTGGGAGAGGCGCTCGTTACCCCGATACACGCTCACCTGCAAATGCTGGGGATCCAGCCGGTGCCCCTCTACACGGATGGGTGGGATCCTCAGGGAGTGGCGGGATCCCCGTCCCAGCACGGACACAATCAGGTTTTGGCCGCGGATCTGAACTCGTAGGCGCACCGGCCAGGGGAAAGGGTTGCGCAGCTTGAGGTCGGCCAAGCCGTACCAAACGGTGGCATCTAAGCCAGGGGGCACCGACTCTACCTGCCGGTAATGGGGGTGCCTCTCCACCACCTCCAGCCCTGCCAACAGAGCGGCATTGTAAAGGCTAGAGGACACCTGACAGATTCCTCCCCCAACCGAATCCAGGGTTTCGGCCACCATAAACACCGGCGCGGGCACATAGCCTCGTTCCAGGCTGCGCGGCCCCACCACTTGGTTGAAGGAAAAAATCACTTCTGCCTGTTCCCGTGAGCGTGCTGCAGGCATGATGTAAACCCCATCCAGGCTTTGGGCGGCTCGGCGAATGTTGTGGAGTTGAGAAGGAGTGCGCTCCTGCAAAGAAGTAACGTATTGGCTTAGGGTTGTTGGCGTGGGATCCGTCCACCACAAGGCCAGAAGGGCCAGTAGCGCCCCCACCAGCACAGCCAACCTCCGCAGGCCAACCCTTCCTCTCACCTCACACCTTGCCCGTCAGAAGGGGTTTCAAGGACTCCGTCCGAGTAGCG
>NZ_JANSHQ010000203.1:0-613 GCF_047461715.1 Synechococcus sp. R8-2
TGCGCCAGATGCTGGAGCTGTTCAAACGTCCTGACGACCCGGCCACTCGACCGGCTCTGCAAGCTCTGGCCCAATCTTTGCAGGATTTGGGGCAATCTTCGGCTCTGGAACTGGGAGGCTGGACAGACTTGACCCGCTTGGTGGGCGAGATTTTGGCGGATCCCGGCCAGGATTTGCGACAACTGGCCCTGCCGGTGCTGCGAGATCTGAAGCAAGCCCACCAGGCTCTGGCCAATGGAGCGGCAAACACCATTCAGCCCTCGGCTGAGTTGCTGGCTTTCCGCCCTGTTCCGGCAGCCCCTGAAGAGCCAGAAGTCTGCGAGCCCTTCGAGCTTGGTCTGGCTTGGGAGTCTGAGGCAGAGCCGTCATTCCCAGAACCTGGGGGTGCCCCAGAGGATTGGGCTGCGGCTGCTGGGATCCCTGCGGAGGAAGGCGCTACCCCCGATCTGAGCTGGGAAGCGGTAACCCTCGCTGAGACATCCTTTCAAGAGGATGAGCCCGGAGCTGCCCTGTCGCCGGAGCAGGAGAGCGCAGAGGCAAGCGGAGATCTGGCGGCGGAACAGCCCTCATCCCTTTGGGAAGTGGGCACTGCTGAGGACTCCGTCCCGCTGGC
>NZ_JANSHQ010000204.1:0-3047 GCF_047461715.1 Synechococcus sp. R8-2
CTGGATACTCCCGGCCACCAGGACTTCAGCGAAGACACCTATCGCACCCTGGCAGCGGCTGACAATGCCGTGATGCTGGAAGATGCCGGCAAAGGGTTGGAAACCCAGACCCGCAAGCTGTTTGAAGTGTGTCAGATGCGGGGGCTGCCGATTTTTACCTTTATCAACAAGATGGATCGCCCAAGTCGGGATCCCTTGGAGCTGATGGATGAAATTGAGACAGAACTGGGCCTCAAGCCCTATCCTGTCAACTGGCCGATTGGCTCAGGCGAGCGGTTTACTGCGCTATTTGACCGCCGAACTCAGGAGTTTCATTTCTTTGAGCGGGTATCTGGGGGGCGGCTAAGAGTTCAAGATACCGTTATTAAACTTGGGGATCCACAAATTGAGGAGTTGATCGACAAGGACTTGTATTACCAATTCAAGGAAGAGCTGGAACTGCTGGATGGTCTCATGCCCACCTTGGATCTAAAACAGGTGCATTCTGGCAAACAAACCCCGGTCTTTTTCGGCAGTGCCATGACCAATTTTGGGGTGGAGCTTTTCCTCAATGCATTTTTGGAGTATTCCTTACCGCCAATGCCTCACGAGAGCACTGCCGGACTGATCCCGCCCGAACATCCTGAGTTTACGGGCTTTGTCTTTAAGCTGCAGGCCAACATGGATCCCCGCCATCGGGATCGCGTCGCTTTTGTACGCATCTGCTCCGGCAAGTTTGAGAAGGATATGGTGGTCAACCATGCCCGACTCAATCGTCCCATTCGCCTATCTTATCCCCAGAAGTTGTTTGCTCAAGAGCGCATCTCCATCGATGAAGCTTACCCTGGGGATGTGATCGGCCTGAATAATCCCGGCATCTTCACCATTGGGGATACCATCTACACCGGCCCGAAGCTGCGCTACGCCGGGATCCCTAGCTTTTCTCCTGAGCTGTTTGCCTACTTGAAGAATCCCAATCCTTCCAAGTTTAAGCAGTTCCAGAAAGGGGTAGCGGAACTGCGGGAAGAAGGGGCTGTACAAATCATGTACTCTATCGACGATTCCAAACGGGATCCGATTGTGGCAGCGGTGGGCCAGTTGCAGTTTGAGGTTTTGCAGTATCGCCTTGAAAGTGAATACAACGTCGAAACCCGACTGGAGATGTTGCCCTACACCCTGGCCCGCTGGGTCGAGAATGGCTGGAAGGCGCTGGAGAATATTCCCAGCTTGTTTAACACCCTAGTTGTTAAAGACATTCAAGACAGGCCCGTTCTTCTGTTTAAGAACGAGTGGACTTTACAGCAATTTGCTGCCAGCAACCCTAAAATCAAGCTCAGCAAAATTGCCCCTATCTCGGATCTCGGCCCAGAATTGGGTGACGGCCAATAGATCAACCTAAGAGAATCCGTCTCAAAGAGCCTTAGGTTCTGACATTCAGTCGAGATGCCATTGGTCTCCACATCAGCGGTGTTGATAGGTGTTGATATCTTCGGATTTCTGAGCAAACCCCTCACACAGATCGCAGCAATTCCCCCATCTTTTTCCTGCATCGTCCAGGGACAGAGGGAGTGAACCATGCCTTTCTTCTCCAACCTGGGATCCGATTCTCCCCACTTTGGCGCTGCCCTCAGTGCTTGTGCGCCACTTTGCGAACGCTCCTTGTGGGGACTGGATCCGCAAGCCGTTTTTTTGAATCACGGCTCCTACGGCGCGACCCCGAAAAAGGTGTTGCAGGCCCAGAGTGCATGGCGGGAACGCCTTGAGGCTCAGCCGGTGCAGTTTATGGGAGAGGAACTTCCTCGAGCCTTGCGGGCGGCGGCAGCAGAACTGGCCCATTTCGTCGGGGCCGAACCCGAAAATCTGGTGTTTGTGGAAAATGCCACCAGCGGGGTCAATGCCGTTTTGCGCTCGCTGCGGTTCCGGCCAGAGGATCAGATCGCCTGCACCAATCACGGTTACGGGGCCGTTCGTCAGGCATTGCAGTACATCTGTGCCCAGTGGGGAGCCATCCCAGTTGAGGCGCAGATCCCTTTCCCCATTGCGGGGCCAGAGCAGGTTATCGCGGCCTTCGAGGCCATCCTCACTCCCCAAACTCGCCTGGCGGTGTTGGATCACCTCACCTCGCCTACAGCTCTGATCTACCCCCTGCCTGAGCTGATCGGCCTCTGTCGGGAGCGCGGGATCCCGGTTTTGGTGGATGGCGCCCATGCCCCCGGAGTTCTCCCCTTGGAGTTGGAAAAGCTAGGAGCCGATTGGTACACCGGCAATGCCCACAAGTGGCTGTTTGCCCCGAAAGGCTGTGCCTTTTTGTGGGTGGCCCCCTATCGACAGGCCCAAACTCATCCTACGGTGATCTCCCACGGCTATGGGCAAGGGTTCACAGCGGAGTTCGACTGGGTGGGCACACGGGATCCCAGCGCTTGGTTGGCCATTTCAGCAGCCCTGGCGTTTATCCAAGGGGTGGGACTGGACAACATCCGTCAGCACAACCACACTCTGCTGCTGCAGGCGCGGCAGTTGCTCTTGGAGGCTCTTGAGGGGATCCCGCCCGCCCCCGAAAAGATGTTGGGCTTTATGGCCACCCTACCCTTGCCGCCATTTTGGCAGCAGTGGATCCCTGAGCTTCCTCTTGAGGAGCGCGCCCGTCGGCTTCACGATTACCTCTGGTACAAGTACCGCATTGAGGTTCCGATCATCCCCTTCGCCGGGCAGCTTTGGGTACGCATCTCGGCCCAGGTCTACAACCGTTTGGCAGAGTACGAACAGTTGGCGCTGGCCTTGCAGCATCTGCCCTGAGGTTTTGTCGGTTGAGCCGCTTTCACGACATTGCAAGTATAGTTGCTTCGCACACCAGTAAAACGATTCCAGATCTATGGTCAATTCAGTTGAGGATGAGATGACGTTACAGGTAGGATGGCATGCCAGTAGACCTCAGAAAGAAGCCTTGACCTGAGAGAGAGTCGTAGGGCATGTCCAGGAAGGGAGCAGACCCACAGACGTACAAAGCCGGTCATACAGCGGAAGGGAAGGGTATGGGAGTCGGTAAAAGCAGCGCGGAACGCTTGGGG
>NZ_JANSHQ010000205.1:0-6352 GCF_047461715.1 Synechococcus sp. R8-2
TTTGGCAATGCGTTCCTCGGCTCTGGCAATGCGCTCCTCGGTGCCGGCAATGGTTTGCATCAGCTCTTGGTTTTGCCGGGCCAGTTGGGCGATGGCCTGAGCGTTGGCCTCGACAGTGCGCTCGATGCGCGCCAGCCGCTCCTCGCTGTAGGTCATGGTCGGGGAGGGGGAAATTGATGCGGGCTGGGGAAGTCCTGAGGTGGGATCCCTTGCAGAGCCTCAGTCATAAAGCGCTTCCAGGTGGGGGCAACAAAGGCCCCGCCGGCGGTGCCGGGCAGCATGGGGGAGTTGTTGTCGTTGCCAATCCAAATGGCGGTAGACAGTTGCGGCACATAGCCGATGAACCAAGCGTCGCGGAAATCAGAGGTGGTGCCGGTTTTGCCGGCTACAGGTCGCCCATCGTCCAGACGAGCTGCCCTCCCGGTGCCTTGGGTCACCACCCCTTTGAGGATTTGGTTGAGCGTAGCCACCGCCCAGGGATCCAAAACCCGCTCCGGCTGGGGCCTGGCCTCGAAGAGGATTTGGCCGTTGCGATCCACCACCTGGGCCAAGAGGGTCGGCTCCACCCGATATCCGCCATTGGCAAAGACCGCATAGCTGGCCGCCATCTCCAGGGGGCTGACGCTGGCCGAGCCCAGAGCTGTAGCCAAGTTGGGAAACATCTCGGCACTGATGCCGGTGGCCTGAGCCGCTGCGATGACGTTGCGGATCCCAACATCATCGGCCAACTTGACCGTGGGCACGTTGCGGGAGAGCTCCAAAGCCCGAGCAAAGGTGAGGGGGCCATAAAAGGTGTTGTCGTAGTTTTTCGGGCTGTAGGGTGGCGAGCCGGGATAGGTGACGGGGGTATCTTCCAAGATGCTGCCGGGTGAATAGCGCCCGCTGGCCAGAGCCGCGTAGTACACATAGGGCTTAAAGGTGGATCCCGTTTGGCGAAACGCCTGGGTGGCGCGGTTAAATTGGCCCCGCTGAGCGTTGATCCCGCCCACAATGGCCTTCACATAGCCGGTACGGGGATCCACCGCCGCCAAAGCCATTTGATCGGCACGACGAGCTGCCCCAATGCGGGGGCCATCTTCATTGACAATGCGCTGGGCAAGGCGCTGCAGACGCAGATCGATGGTGGACTGAACCCGCAGACCTCCTTGCATTAGAGCTTGTTCCCCATAGCGGCGCCGCAGCTCCGCCTCAATGGCGTCGGTAACTGCTGGGGCGTTACTTTGAAAGGAGGTAATGCGGCCTAAGGTCAGCTTTTGCTCCCGCGCCGCCTGGGCTTCCTCGGGGGTAATCCACTTCAGCTCCACCAGACGATCCAGCACCAGGTGTTGCCGCCGTTTGGCTCCCTCCAGGTTGCGAAAGGGGCTGAGGGTTTCCGGGGCCGGCAGGATCCCAGCCAACATCGCCGCTTCAGCCAAGTTCAGTTCAGACGCATCCTTGTTGAAGTAGCTGCGGGCCGCCGCCTGGATGCCGTAGAGATTGTGCCCCCAGTACACCTGGTTGAGGTACATCTCCAGGATCTCGTCTTTGCTGAAGACCTGTTCTAGGCGCACCGCCAACACGATCTCGGCGACTTTACGGCTGAGGGTACGCTCCGGCCTCAAAAACAGGTTCTTGACCAACTGCATTGTCAGGGTGGATCCCCCCCCCGCCGAGCCTATACCCCCCTCCACACTGCCTAGGATCGCCCGGCCCAAGCTGACCGGATTAATGCCTGGATGGGTGTAAAAGTGGCTGTCTTCAATGGCCAGCAAGGCCTTTTTCATCTCCGGCGAGACCTGTTCAAGGGAGATCACTTCCCGGTTGGCCTCCCCGTGTAGGCTGGCAATGGGCTCGCCCCGAATATCGACAATGTGGGTGGTGGCAATGGGCACGTAATCCCGCAATTGATGCACGTCCGGCAAGTTGCGGAAGCTAATGGCCAGCCCCACCAATCCGGCAGCCGTTGCCGTGGATCCCAAGAGCAGGGATCCCAGCAACAGATTGCCCACCACACCGGCAACCTGGGCAATCCGGGAGGGGCGGGTGGGTGGGGTATAGTCGGCATGCTCGTCAAACCCCGATCCGGAAAAAGGGGAATTGGAGACACGCTCCAACCCCGGCTTTCTCGCCCGGCGGGCCAATGGTCTGCGACCGTAGGTCACGTCAAAAACCCTGTCACGTCCGTGTTGCAAAGCAACAACAAGCCAGACCCATTATAGGGCGGCGTCTATTGGGGCAGCAGGATGGCCAACCCTGCCCATCGACAACTCCAACCGGGCTAGGGGGAGAAGATCTTGAGTTGAGAATCGAGCATCTTTTGCGTGGGCTTAAAATGGCTCATGGGTTCAGCCGGAGGATCAGGCTTTGAGTTTATCGTCAGCCTCAGTTTCGCCAGCGTACCGGGATCCGTTGATAGCCCAAATTGTTGAGCGGGGGGTGGCCGAGATCTTTCCAGGAGGAGCTGCTGCCCTGGCGGAGCGCTTGGCGCAAGCGGATCGTCCCCTGCGGGTGAAGCTGGGCATCGATCCCACCCGACCGGATCTGCACCTGGGGCATTCGGTGGTGTTGCGCAAGTTGCGCCAGTTTCAGGATGCGGGCCATGTGGCCATTTTGCTCATCGGGGACTTCACGGCGCTGGTCGGGGATCCCACCGGCCAATCGGAGGCCCGTCCCCGCCTCACCCCGGCAGAAGTGGAGGAAAACGCCCGCACCTACTTGGAGCAGGCCGGCAAGATCTTGGATTTTGAGACCCCTGGCCGGCTGGAGGTGCGCCGCAACAGCGAGTGGCTGGCCCGCCTGACTCTCAGCGAGCTGATCGAACTCCAGGCCCAGATGACGGTGGGGCAGATGTTGGCCAAAGAAGACTTTGCCCAGCGCTACCGAGCTGGAACGCCAATTTATCTGCACGAATTTCTCTATCCCCTCCTGCAGGGCTACGACTCGGTGGCTCTGGCAGCCGACGTAGAACTGGGGGGAACCGACCAGCGCTTTAACCTGCTCACCGGTCGGGATCTGCAAATTTGGAAGGGCCAAGCGCCGCAGTTTTGCCTGACGGTGCCGCTTTTGGAGGGGCTGGACGGGTACCAGAAAATGTCCAAGTCCAAAAACAACTACGTGGGCCTGACCGAGGATCCCCTCACCATGTACTCCAAGCTGGAGAAGGTGCCGGATCACCTGGTGGAGCGCTACTTTGAGTTGCTCACCTCAGTGCCCCTTGCCGAGCTGCCGCAGGATCCCCGCCAGCGGCAGATCCTCCTAGCCAAGACCCTAGTGGCCCAGTTTCACTCCCCTGCAGCGGCAGAAGAGGCCCAGCGCACCGCCCAAGCCCTGGTGCTAGACGGTATTCTTGCCGAAACGGGATCCATTCCCACCTTTGCCATCGATGGGTTGTCTTACCCTGTTAAACTCAGCTACATCCTGCGTGAGTGTGGCCTGTGCAAGAGTGCCGCCGAGGCCCGTCGGCAGATTCAAGGGGGCGCCGTGCGGCTGGATGGGCAAAAGGTGGAGGATCCCGACCTGGAGTTTGCCCATGCCTCGGAGCTGGCCGGGCGGATTTTGCAGGTGGGCAAAAAGGCCTTTCGTCGGCTAGTGAAAGGCGCAGATTAGTCTTCCCCTCTCCCTGTGGGAAAGGGGTGAGGGGATCCATCAACGGGCAGGCTTGAAGCCGAGTCCGGTTTTTTTCTGCCTGGTCTTGGCTGGGGGATCGGACAGAGGAGAAGCTGACGAAGTTGGCGGGAAAACGGGCTCCGGTTTGGGCCGGATCGAGCCCGCCTCGGCTACTGCCTCAGAGAGCTTTTGCCGCACCAGCTCCTGAGTCTCCAAAATGTTGGGATCCGCCGCCCATTCCGGGGCCTCTCGAACGGGATCATCCTCGGAGGTGAACTCCAGGTCGTAGGTCTCGGCGCGGTAATCGAGGCTGAAGCATTCCCAAGCCCGCAGACTGTAAAAATAGGGGAACAAACGCACAATGCGCTCAATATCCAGGTGCGCAGCAAAGCGACGAAAAGCCTCTTCTTCAGACACCGGAAAAGGGGCGTAATGTTCTGAAACAAACCACCGCAAGAACTTCCGCGCCTCTGGGATGATCTGCTGGGCAGGCAGGGATCCTACCACCCCTGCATTAAAACAGTTCACCAGCAGATGCTCCAGCATCACCGCGTTGTACTCGGCAAAGCAGGTTTGCTCGCGGCTTTCCACCGGCTGCCAGGGCATGTTGCCGTTGGCGGCAATGAGCAGGTGAACCAGGTCATGGGAGGGGTTGGTTTGGATGTAGCCGTGCCCCTCCAACTTGGCGCCATCGCAGCTAAAGAGCTGGTGTTGGGGGCTCCAATAGAACTTGAGTTGCTTTGCCGCCATGTTCAGTTCTCCTCCTCACCCAGGGGAGCCTTTTAGATCTTACACCTGCACTGATGAGCTGCTATGAACTATAGGCCACGGAGGAGAGCGCCGGCTTATTTGACAATTGGTCAGCGAGAACGCTTGCCACAAGTGGCAAAACAAAGGGGTCTTTATCTCGAAGCAATTCTCGGAGCAGACAGGCTTTAGCCGCCCTACTAGGCTCAAAGCTGAGACCCGCTGTGCTCGCATTGTGAAAAAAGATGAACTCGAGATCCTCTAACTGCAGTAAAAATCTCTACGCCTACACCAAGCGCTACAGTAGCTTTCGGAATTACTGGGTGGTATTGTAACTCCGTACTTTCATGCCACCCCACTATGCTTGCACTGGCAGCTGCAATGACTGTAAAAATACAGCCCGGTCAAGTAAAAAGCCAAAAAGCTGGTTGGCTACTTCTCCTGGTGCTCGTGGGAAGCTGCCTTGTCGGCTGTGGCTCTTCCGGCGGTACAGGCATTGAGCCGTCGGCTGTGGGATCCCAAGCTCGCCTGACATTCAATGGGGCTCTGACCCGCTCCTTTTCTGGCACACAAGGGGAAATGGAGTTCAACATCGCCCTCCTGCAAGGCGGGGATCCGCCCCAACCAATAACCCAGCTCTCTGCCAGTCAGGTCAGCCTGCAGGTAAACCAGGTAACCGACTTGCTAGGGATCCCGCAGCCGGTAGCCTTGACCCTGACACCCACCCGGATCGAGAACCCCCCGCCGGATCTGGCTCAGCGGCCTTTGCTCATGGCAGTGCTGATGGATGGCTCAGGCAGCTTGCTGGTTTTGGATCCCCAATCTCGGCGCTTCCTGGCTGTTTTTCGGCTCTTGGATCAATTTCGCCCTGCACCCCTGGATCTGGGCGCTATTCTGCGCTTTGACAACCGGGGGGCAGGTTTTGGCCTTACAGCTTTGGGGCAGCCCCTGCGCACAGCTCAGCTATTGCAGGACTTCACCGGCGACAAAGAGCTGCTGAGACGAGGGGTTTTGCGTGCTGTTCCCGGAGGGAACACCGCCCTTTACGATGCCACGGTAGAAGCCGGGCGTTTCTTGAGCGACTTTCGGGCCACCGAGCGTTTCAACCGCCGCTTGGTGGTATTCACCGATGGGATTGACAACGAAAGCACCCGCTCCATCAACCAAGCTACTCAGGAGCTGACAACTTTGGCCAGAGAGCGAGGACAAAAACTCACCGTGTATGTGGTTGGGTTGGGGGTCGATTTGAATCTTCTGGAGTTACAGCGTCTGGCTGCAGCTACTGAGGGGACTTTTGTGCTGGCACGGTTTTCTGAAGGGCTGGAAGCTCCCTTTGCCAACTTATTCCCTGCTGCTATTGGGGAGCACCGCCTGCAAATGAGGGTGCAAAGCAATGTTCCGCTATCTGCTGGTTCTTATCTTCTCAGTGGCGAGCTGAGAGTTGAGAGAGAAGGCAGCCGTTTTGTGGCGCCATTCAGCGACGCTGTTCTCACGGTGGGATCCCGCTAGAGTCATTCCGCAGGCTGACAACATCCCTAATCGAGAGCGAGGCGATAAGCAAATGTTTCGACGACTCGGTATACCCAGAAGATTTTGGCAACCGGCTGCGCTTGTCCTGGCGGCAGTGCTTACAGGTTCCCTAACGGTTTTCCTGAAAGGTTGCGGTGGCACCTCCAGCAGCCCCTCGACTGTGGGGTCGCCGCCAAGGGATCCCGGCTCTGGCTCTGGCTCTACCTCTGCCATTTTGGGATTGGTGGTTGATCCCTTTGCTCAGCTTTGCCCTTCAGGCTCAACAGCCGCCCTTTGTTCGGGAGGGCCGCTCTTTTCAAGAGGCAATAAGGTTGAGTTGTTCAACCTAAGCTCAAGAGGGGACATTTTGTTGCCTGCCTTGTCAACCACTGCCTTGGAGGGCAACTTGCGGTTCACCATCCCCTTTTCCGGATCGATTACTCAGCCGCCGGGGAAATTGGTATCGGTTCAGTCCAATCTCCTGGGCCAAGGGCGTCAGTCCTCCGGCCAG
>NZ_JANSHQ010000206.1:0-7132 GCF_047461715.1 Synechococcus sp. R8-2
GCGTCAGCGTTGCGGAGCAACATGGTTTACACCTTCGAGATCATCGGCATCGCCCCTGCTCTACAGTTCTTTCATCAGCAACAGAAGCTGGCCCAGCGGCCCTGTGGGGTGGAATACCTGGGTACCAGCTCCTGCACCCTCGATGCGTTACTGGGATCCCTGGAGGAAGTGCCGGCCCGGCGCGGCTGGGACTTGGATCAGTTGGTCGACGCTGTTATCCGCTTTTGGTGCAGCAACCCCGATTTGGTGAGTTTGTGGCGCTCTCGTTTTCGCGATGCCGGGCGAGATGCGCTGTTGGTCTCGCGAGTGGGGCATATTCAATCACTGCGGCAGGAATTTGAATGGCTGCTGAAGCAGTAGGTGCCGAGCGCCACTCTCGCCACCTGGGTGGGAGAATGTGCGGTTAGCAGGTAGGCTAAGGGCAGAACTAATTTGTGAGCACCCATGAGCGACACAGTTTTCGGCAAGATTATTCGCAGGGAGATCCCTGCACAAATCGTTTACGAAGACGATAGAGCCCTGGCCTTCAAAGATATTGCCCCCCAAGCCCCTGTCCACATTTTGGTGGTGCCCAAAGAGCCCATCCCCGGCATTTCCCAGGCCAAGCCCGAACATGAGGCATTGCTGGGACATCTCCTGCTGACCGCTCAGCGGGTGGCTGCCGAGGCAGGTTTAAATAAAGGCTACCGATTGGTGATCAACGAAGGAGAAGACGGCGGGCAAACCGTCTTTCATCTCCACATTCACGTTCTGGGCGGTCGGGGGATGGGCTGGCCCCCAGGTTGAGCGATGGTTTTTCCCACCAACTGAAGCCTCTGCAGGTACAATCCTGTCATTACTGAGGATAAACGGCGGGCGGGGTCTGGGATCGATGGAGTGGCACGTAACCGATGCAGAGAGTTTGATGATCATCGACCAGGAGGTGGGCAAGCACGAGCTTTCTCCTGCTGAGTATGAGGTGGTTCGTCGGGTTATTTATGCTACTGCCGACTTTGAGTACTTGAACCTCATCCGTTTTGGTAACGAAGCCTTACAGGCTGGGGCGGCGGCCTTGGCAGCGCGTACCACCATTGTGGTCGATGAGCCGATGGTGCAGGTGGGCATTGCCTGGGCTGTTCAGAACACCTTTTCCAACCCCATCTATTGCAGCAGCGAAGCCATTACCCGTCCCCAAAGGGACAAGACCCGCTCCGCTTGGGGCTTGGAAACCCTGGCCCAACGCTACCCTGAGGCGATCTTTGTGATTGGCCAATCCCAGACTGCCCTCTCCACCTTGGTGCAGCTGATTAGAAAGAAGGAGGTGGCCCCTGCTCTGGTCATCGCCACGCCGGCTGGGTTTGTGAACGTGGTGCAAGCCAAGCAGGAGCTAGCCGATTCCATGGTGCCCCACATCCGCACTGAGGGACGCAAAGGAGGCCCGGCAGTGGCTGCAGCGGTGTTGGATGGCCTGCTGGACTTGGCTTGGCACGCCTATGTACGGGTCAGCAGCGCAGACTATCCTGGCAAATCCGCCGTTTCTTGACATGCTCCTTGCTCTACTGGCTGGCTAAGCCAAGGCAAACTGCGCAGCGGTAGAGCAGGGCTTTAGACCCTATTTCTAGAGTAGGTCTGCTGATCTGATCGAGATCACTCAACTGGGGGGATCCCGATCACCCGGCCTTCAAGGCGGCATCGACAAGATGGGAGCTGTGCTCTCAGTCCTGCCCTTGAAAAATGGCCTGAGAGACGACTGGGTTGGGCCTATGGAGGGATCTTCCCATGCGGTGTGCCATCTTCTTTTGCTGGCTTGCCTGGGTTTTTGCGCCGGGGGCTTGGGCACAAGCTGAGCCATGCCCGATGGTCGTCCTTTCGCCCTCTTCACAGTTGCAGTTGTCAGAATCGTCAACACTTGCCTCTACTCTCTCGACAGCCCAGAAAGTGCTCCACACTGCTACTGCACTCGACAAGGCAGAGGTTATCGCTACGCAACATTTTCCCGAACCGGTCAGCCCCTACCAGCGCTGGCGACAGAGGTATGCCCCCTCAGATCCCCTCTCTTCGGGTTTGGGCAGCGTCCCTTATCGGCCAGCCCAGCAGGGATCCCAAAGGATTCAACAGGGAACAGAGGGGCTGCCCTTAGGGCCTGCGACCCGCCAAGGGGAACAGCTGGAGCAGATCGGGATCCGCCTGGGAGAAGACAGCCCTTTTTTCCTACATCCCAGTGGGTTGGTCTATCGGCAGTCCTATTGAATTTGTGAGTCTGTTCGCTACAGGGATCCCAGCTTCCCCAGGGAGAAGGGCTGGGAGTGAGAAATTATCTCTCACTTCTCTCTTCTCACTGCTCACTATCAGTATTAGTAGTATTAGTAATGATTCCCTACCTTGCGGTGGTGGATGGCGGTGAGGCCCTCTGGGCTGGAGACCCGACCGGCTTCCAAGGTGCTGTACACCACCCAGTGATCGCTGGTTTCCAGGCGGCTCACCACACGGCACTCCAGGTAGGCCAAAGCATCGGCCAAGATGGGGGATCCGTTGGCAGCAGGGTAGGTCTTAATCCCGGCAAAGCGGTCGGCTCCCGGTGGAAATCGCTTCAGGAAGTGGCGCATCAAGGGTTGGTAATGGCCTTCTTGCAGCACGTTTAACACGAAGGTATCTCCCACCTGCAGGAAGGATTCGATGGCCCGATCCTTGGCCACCGCAATGCTGATCCCCGGCGGATCGGCGCTGGCTTGGGCTACCCAGGAGGCGAGCATAGCGCTGGTGGCTTGCCCTTTGCGGGCAGTGATGATGTAGAGGCCATTGCTAATGCGGCCCAGGGCGCGATCCAGGTCGGCATCCAAGGCTTTCATCTGCTGAATGCTGCGATCCCGCGTCAGCCACTGCCCCAGATCGGTACCTGCTTCTTCGGCCAGTTGCAGCAGAGCCTCGCCGGCAGGCTGCTTAAGCAGAATGGGGGCAAACACCTCTTTGGCGCCGATTTCTTGCAGTGTGTTGCGGCAGAGGTACACCGACTCATCATCTTCGCCGCCCGACTCAAACAGACCAAAGCCTTGCTTGCTGTGGGCAGAGGCCAGCAGGGTTTTCAGCAGCACTTGAGTGGTGGCGGCCTCAGGCCCTGATTGGGGCGGCATGCCTATCACCACACCGGCGGCCAAGCTCATCAGCTCACGCACCTCGTGGGCATCCACCAGCCGCAAATCTGCCAGCTCCACCTGGATGCCGGTCTTTTGGATCCCACGGGCAATGGCCTGGGCCAACGCTTCCGCCTTGCCATATCCCGACAGGTAGAACACTGCCACCATCCGTTCAGCTTTGGCCTGCTCCAGGCTCCAGGTGCGGTAGTGCTCCACCCAGTCGGACAGGTGATGGCGCAGCAGGGGGCCGTGGCCGGTAGCAATGGCAGCGATGGGAGGCAAGGCTTCCATGCGTTTCAGGGCAGACAACACCGAGCGGGCGTTGGGCCCCATGAGGCAGTCGTAGTAGAGCTTGAAGTCGGCCTGCAACAGGTGGGGATGTTCGTCCCAGGCGAAATCGTCGCAGTAGTGCATCCCAAACACGTCGCAGGTGTAAAGGATCTGGGTGCCGTGGTCGTAGGTGAGGATGGTGTCGGGCCAGTGCAAGTTGGGGGCAGAGATAAATTCCAGGACATGCCCCTTGCCCAGATCCAAGCGATCTCCCTGTTTCACCACCAGCCGCCGGAAGGGCCGATGCACCAGATCTTCCAGAAATTGCACCGCCACCTTGGAGGCCACCACCGTCATCTGGGGCGCCAGCTCCAGCAGATCCCCAACCAGGCCGCTGTGATCTGGCTCGGTGTGGCTGACCACCAGGTAGTCGATCTGGGCAGGATCTAGGATCCCTTGCAGGCAATCCAGGTACAACCGGCGAAACTTCTCGTGGGAGGTGTCGATGAGGGCCACCTTCTCGCCGCGAATCAAGAAGGAGTTGTAGGTGGTGCCATTTTCCAGAGCAAATTCGATGTCAAATCGATCCCGATCCCAATCTTGGGAGCGAATGGCAAGGGTGTCGGCCCCGATGGGCAGAGTTTGCAGCGTCAGATGGGGCTGGGCCAGGCGAGGTGCGACTTGAGGTGCAACTGCAGTGGTGGCCATGTTCTCTCCCTAACTTTAAGTCGGGTCACAATCCTGATCTCAATGTAACTGAATGTTTATGTTGACGGCGGATGAAGATGAGCTATGCAGGTTTGGAAATCCTTATGGAATGCTTTTAGGGATCCTTGGGTTCCTGCCAATCGAAGGGGTTAGGACTTAGGGCTGTAGCAAACTGGGCCAGGGTGTGGCGCAACTGATCCAGGTTTTGGCCGGTGGCGGCGGAAACAAACAGGGCTTTGGGGTAGAGCAGGCGCACATCCTCTACCCATTCGGGATCCAGGCGGTCGATTTTGTTAAACACCAGTTGCCGGGGGCCGGTGGCCAAGGGCAGCTTGTCCAGCAATGTTTCCACCGCCTCGATTTGCCCCTCCCAGTTGGGGTGGGAGAGATCCACCACATGTAGTAGGGCATCGGCTTCCGTCACCTCTTCCAGGGTGGCTTGAAAGGCATCCACCAGTTGGTCTGGCAATTCGGTTAGAAATCCCACCGTGTCGGTCAGCAGGACCGCCTGCCGGTTGGGCAGATCCAGCCGCCGGGTAGTGGGATCCAAGGTGGCAAAGAGCTGGTCGGCGGCGTACACCTCAGCATGGGTGAGGGCGTTGAGAAGGCTGGACTTGCCGGCGTTGGTGTAGCCCACCAGGGCCACCACGGGAATTTGGGATGCCTCGCGCCGTTGGCGCAGCCGCTGGCGGTGGCGGCGCAGCTCTTCCACCTCTTGCCGCAGCTTGCTGATGCGCCGCTGGATGGCCCGCCGCTCCATTTCCAGTTGGGTTTCCCCCGGGCCCCGAGTACCGATCCCACCCCCCAGCCGCGACATGGTGCGACCGCGACCGGCCAGGCGAGGCAGCAAATACTGCAGTTGCGCCAGCTCCACCTGCAGCTTCCCGGCTCGGGTTCTGGCCCGCTGGGCAAAAATATCCAGGATCACCTCGCTGCGATCCACCACCCGCACCCCCACCGCCTCTTCCAAGGTGCGCACCTGGCTGGGGGTGAGTTCCCGGTCGAACACCACCAAGTTAGCGCCCAGATCCTGGACCAGCAGAGCCAGCTCTTGCACCTTACCGGATCCGATTACCGTGGCCGAGTTGGGTCCCTCCCGCCGTTGCCAGAGGGCTTGCAGCACCTGACCGCCGGCACTCTCCACCAGGCGGCTCAGCTCCGCCAACCCATCCATGAGATCCTCGTAGCTCTGCCCGGACTCCTGCAGCCCCACCAGGATGGCCCGATCCTGATCCAGATCCACCTGGCGGGCGGTCAACTGGCGCCGAAAGCCATCTTCTAGCTCCGCTACCAGCTCCTGCAGATCCTGTTCTGCCAGGATCCCCAAAGGCAAAGGCTCAGAAACCTGCCAACGGCGCTCTCCCTCCGGCAGCAGATGGGCCAGATAGGCCCGGTGAACAAAGCCCGTAGCCGCTCCTCCCCGGCGTCGGTGCCCTCCTGACTTGGACACGGAAAGGGTGATGAGGGCATCCAAACGCTGCAAAGCCATGGCCGTCAGCGCTTTTTGACCGGGGCCCCCCTCCCCCATTTGGGTGGTGATGCAGCGGATCCCGGATAGGCGCTCGGCCCCCTGGCGGGGCAATTCCCAAGCGGGAATCTGGGTTTCAAAAGGGGATCCCACCCCTACGCGGATCACCTGGCCGCGCCGGTTGAGGTAAACGCTGATGGGCCGGCCTTCCAACTCTTGGGTCAGGGATCCCAGCCGTTGGGCAAACTCCACCGTCACCAGGCGGTTGGGGGGTAGGCGCAGTTGGTAAAGCCGTTGCAGTTGCTTTTGTTGGTGGGGCTTTAACCCTTTGGCCTGTTCGGGAAAGCGTCGTGGAGCGATAGCAGAGCTGAAGCGGGGGTCGGTCTGATGGCGAGAGGTGCTAGCCCTGGGCATGGGGACGGGGAAAGACCCAAAAACAAGCTTTCATCTACCATACACGCTAGCTGACAGCAGGAACTTGGGATCCAAAAGCAACGGCGGCAAACACTGGCCCAGTGTTGCGGGGGCAACAGTACGGCGATGTCATCAGCAACGGGTGCAACATTCAAACCAAGGTCATTCCCGAACAAAAGTAGGCGGAATACTTCCATGACCCAACCGAGGTACGCATGGGGCAGCCAAACCCAGACGATCACAGGCTTCCTGCTCGCCCATCATCTGCTCAAGGTCAACCCCAAAGATGTCAATGTGTTGGATCTGCCCAAGCGGGGATCCCTGTATTGAGCTTGCTGTCGGTGAGAGAGTTTCCAAATCGGTTGGGCAGTCAGGGATCCCTTTCGCTCCGTGTTGCCGGAATCCTGCTGCAACTCGGAGTAGCTGCATAAATCGGAAAAATCCGTAGTGCCAGCTCTTAGTTATCATAGATGCACGATTTCAACATCACCCCATTTTCTGCGCAAATATTCAGCAACCAGCCTACGATGACAGTGCTCAGGTGTAGCTTCACTACAAAGCAGACATCCTCCATCGAGAATACTTTTATCCACTTGATCTTCAATGCGACGCTCGGCCATCAGCGACAAAAACTGTCTCTCGTAGTTAGACCATTCACCACTGGCTTTGTAAGCATCGAGAATCTCTTGAGTTGGTGCAAGTTCCGGCAAATGAACATATCCAAGCTTGCAGATCTCGTGAAGAAAAAACTCTAGATCCCTCTTTTTCGTGAATCCCGCCAGTTGCGAGGTGTTATTAAGTCGAGTATCAACAACTCGAGCCAGACCAGGCTGTTTTAAGCGATTAAAAAATTGCTCTGCACTTTTCTTCGTAAACCCTATCGTAAATATCTTCATGGCCTCGCGCTCCGCTCATCATTTTTTGACATTTTCTCATCTCGATAGGCGACACGCCTGCCTTGAATGAGATAGGCTTCGGCTATAAACTCTTCCCGACTTCTAAACAAGTCCCCCTCTGGAAGTTTGCAAAGGGCAAGAAGACGAGATTCTAGGGCCTCATGAGACGCATCCATTCCCCTGGCTCTCCGTTCTGCCATTCCTTGCCGGCAATACAGCGACCGGCCATTTTTCTGGAGTTGGCGAAACAGACAATCGTCTTG
>NZ_JANSHQ010000207.1:0-16166 GCF_047461715.1 Synechococcus sp. R8-2
TACCACTTTGAACAACCAGAGGGACCAGGCGTTCCTGCTCCTCCGCTTTGCTGGGGCTGAGGTGGATGGTCTCCGTTTTGGGCTCAAGGGAAAACCAGTAAAAGGAATGGGGGCCTAGCGTTAGGAAATAGGGCAGTCGCCCAATAGGGGGAAACTCGGTGTGGCCAAAGATCTCCACCGGGATCAATCCTTCCCACGGCGATAGATCCAGCCCCACCCACTGGGCGTAGCGGGAGAGATTGGCCACCACCAAGATGCGCTCGCCGCGGTAGGCTCGCACAAAGGCAAGCACCTTGCGGTTTTCTGGGTGGAGCAGCTCAAAGGAGCCGCGGCCAAAAGCTTGGAATCGCTTGCGCACGGCGATGAGCCGCTTCATGGTCCACCACAGGGAATGGGGGTTGTTTCGCTGCGCCTCCACATTGACAGCTTCGTAGTGGTACTCGGCGTCGATGACGATGGGCAGGTAGAGCTTCTGAGGGTTGGCCCGCGAAAAGCCGGCGTTGCGGTCGGCGCTCCACTGCATGGGGGTGCGCACGCTATTGCGATCCCCCAGGTAGATGTTGTCCCCCATGCCGATCTCGTCCCCGTAGTAGATGACCGGCGTGCCGGGCAGAGAAAACAGCAGGCTGTTCATCAGCTCGATGCGGCGGCGGCTGTTGCCCAGCAGGGGGGCCAAGCGGCGGCGGATCCCCAGGTTCACCCGCGCGTTGGGATCCTTGGCGTACACCTGGTACATGTAGTCCCGCTCCTCGTCAGTGACCATCTCCAGGGTGAGCTCGTCGTGGTTGCGCAGGAAGAGGGCCCACTGGCAGGTTTCAGGAATGGGAGGGGTTTGTTGCAGGATGTCAATGATGGGGAAGCGATCCTCCATCTGGATGGCCATAAATAGCCGTGGCATGAGGGGAAAGTGGAACTCCATGTGGCACTCGTCCCCATCGCCGAAGTAGGCCACAGCATCTTCTGGCCACTGGTTGGCCTCCGCCAGCAGCATGCGGCCAGGATACCTTTGGTCAATGTGTCGGCGCAGAGCCTTGAGAAAGGCATGGGTCTCCGGTAGGCTCTCGCAGGTGGTGCCCTCCCGCTCGTAGAGATAAGGCACCGCGTCCAGCCGCATGCCATCTACCCCCAAGCTCAGCCAAAAGTCCACCACCTCGAACATGGCTTTTTGTACGGCGGGGTTGTCGTAGTTGAGATCTGGCTGGTGGGAGTAAAAGCGGTGCCAGTAGTAGGCCTTGGCCACTGAATCCCAGGTCCAGTTGGACGCTTCAAAGTCTTGAAAGATAATGCGGGCCTCTTTGTACTTTTCGGGGGTATCGCTCCAAACGTAAAAGTCCCGCTCGGGGGTGCCGGGGGCAGCTCGTCTGGCCCGCTGAAACCAGGGGTGCTGATCCGAAGTGTGGTTGAGGATGAGCTCAATGATGACGCGGATCCCCCGCTTATGGGCAGCCTCCAGAAAGATCTTGAAGTCCTCTAGGGTGCCCAAGTCAGGGTGAACACTGGTAAAGTCAGAAACGTCGTAGCCGTCATCTTTTAAAGGCGAGGGGAAAAACGGCAGCAGCCAGACGGCTGTAATCCCCAGTTCTTGCAAGTAGTCCAGCTTTTCGGTCAGGCCCTGGAAGTCGCCCACGCCATCGCCGTCGCTGTCGAAAAAGGCCCGTGCCGGCAGCTCGTAGATGATTGCATCTTTGTACCAAAGGGGGTCGTGGGTGAGGGGGGAGATGAGGCTGCGCAGAGGGGCTCGGATCATCATGTCGGTCATGTCGGCAACAGAGACAGGATTGGGACACCTTGGCAACCCTAGCCGTTGAATGGGGATCCCCTCAATAGGCTACAGCCTTCTCTTGGGTGCCAGGGATCCCCGGCGTCGGTTCAGGCAATGCCACTCCGCTTCTGGGCTTCCTTGCGGGAGACGGCCACGTGGCGCAGGCCGGCCCGGAGCAGCTCCTGCTCGATCAAGGCAAAAAACCGCTGCCGATCCCCGCTTCTCACCACCGCCAAATGATGGGCTTCCGCCAAGGCGATGGGGTAGCCAAAGCCCTTGTGCACTTGGCTCAGCACCCCTGCCAGAGCCCGCTGCAGCAACTCCGCATCCTGGACCACCCAAGCGGGAAACTCCAGGCGAGCAATTTCGGCTTGGCCCAGGGATCCCTCGCCAACATTGAGGTAACAACAGTGGACGTGGTGTTCCCCGAAGGCGTCCAACACGCTGGCGCCGCTGCGCCAAAGGGGGCTGCGCTCTCCCGGCTGCAGCAGGGATCCCCAAAAGACGCGGTCTGCCAGGGGGGCGAAGGGATGGCAGGGAGGAGACTTCTCGCCGGGACAGTAGCGGTAGCAGTCACAGCCCAGGTACGGGCACAGCCCCAAGCGCAGGTAGTTGAGGGTTTCGCTGCTGCGGGAGGCGCTGATGTAACCCACGAGAGGAATGCGGGCCGCCCGCAACTGCTCCAAGGTCGCCAGAATGGGATCCAACCAGGGGCGCCGGGCCGACTGGGGCAGAGGCTCCAGTCCCCAAGGGATTAGGGATCCATCCAGGAGCGCCAGCGTGGTGCGGCGACGGGGCACCGACAGGGCCAAACGAGCCAGCTCCTCCAGTTCCGCTTGGGAGCGTCGTAAGGCCAGTATCTCTTCCAGCCCCAACGAGGACTCCGTGCCGCTGGTAGGATTGCGTTCACCTGGAGCGCGCTGCGGGCGAGAGTCTCGCCGGTTAAGGGGGGCCCTCGGCAACCCTTCTGCCCGCGGTTCCGAGAGAGGGGAGTCTGAGCGGTTTTGCTGGGCAAGGGGCCCATCTCCATACAGCAGCAGGGGCTGGCTGTCCAGGAGCGGCCACTCCTGGGTGCCGTAGTGGAGAACCACGCGCCCAACATTGATCAGCGAGCAGTAGGCAATCTCGTGGTGACTGGGCAAAATCTGGGATCCATCCGTGGCCACCACCGTGTGTCGCCCCTGCAGAGGCTCGACCTTGGGCAGGGATCCCCAGGCTTCCGGCGGCTCGGCGGGGCTGGCGCAAACAAACGACAGATGGGATCCCCACTCCACCCAGCGGGACTGCCAAACCTGCGGCTCCTGCTGCCAGCGCTCGAAAACTTGCCAGGCTTGGCGCAGGCGTTCTTGGCTGGCTTTCGACTCCTGTTGCAGGTGCCGAGTGAACGCAGGAATTTGCCCGCTCAGCTTAACCAGATCCAACATGATGGAGATCCAACATGATGGCCGCATCAGCCCTGCATGGCAATACGGCTGCCAGAAGCGGAAGAAGCCACATCTTGTCCTTCTGAGGAGTTGAGCAGCTCTTCCAGCGGAAACTCCCCGTAGACCTCGCTGCTGTTGTTGGGACTCTCCTGCAGGCGAACCCGATGCAACTGCACCCCCAGCTCCCGCAGGGGCAGAGTCAGCAGCCGCTGGATGTAGAGGGCGATGTTTTCGGCAGTAGGCACCACCTGGGCAAAGTAGGGAATGTCTTTGTTCAAAAAGGTGTGATCCAGCGGCTTCACCACCTGCTCCTCGATCAGCCGCTGCAGGGCCGCCAAGTCCACGATCATCCCCGTGCGCGGGTCGATGGATCCCTTGACGGTGATCTCCAGGCCGTAGTTGTGGCCGTGGCCGTGGGGACGGGCACAGAGGCCGTAGATGGCGCTGTTTTCTTCAAAACTCAGGTGATCCAGAGCCAAGCGGTGGGCGGCGCTGAAATGGGTGGCAACAGTCAAGTAGGCTTGCATGGCTTCTCCTCGGTATTCGGCCCAAAGCTCAGGATCTTCGTACAGACGGACGCTGGTTAGGGGCAAGGCATCGGCCAGGCGTTGCCAAATCACGTAAGCGATAAACTCGGTAGTGGGCAAGGTTTGGGCAAACTCCGGCCAAGCTTGATTTAGATAAGCAAAGTTGAGATCTTGAATCACCCGCTGCCGGATCACCTGCTTCACCTCCGAGAGGTTGAGCACCATCCCATAGTCATCCACCTCACCACTCATGCCCACCTCCAGCACATAGTTGTGGCCATGGCCGGGAAAACGGGCATTGGGGCCAAAGCGGGCTAAGTTCTCGGCTTCTGAGAGTTCGGGCAACCAGTACCGATGGCTGGCGGCAAATTGCGCACGGCGGTAGATTGTACAGATTCTGGACATGAGTGGAGAGGAGAGCATCTGCCGGGGGATCCACCCTTTAGCTTGACACACTCCCCGGCCCAGAGGGTGGAAATTCTCAGCGGCCCTCAGCCTACCCTCCCAGTGGTCTTGCCGTCATCTCTGTCCTGCGCCAGGTCAGGCACTTGCCCTGCCGACCGGGTCGGCCTGTGCATACCCTCATTTCCCAGAAAGCATTTCGAGCAAGGTTTTGGCGGCATTGTGTCCTGAGAGCCAAGCCCCCTCTACGCGCCCTCCGGCGCACCAATCGCCGGCACAAACCAAAGGCAATCCCTCAGCAGCGGAAACCGGCACACGGGTGCTTAAGCTGGCCAATCCCGTGGTTTCCAAAGGCAAAGCGTAGCGCCAACGGTGCACCTGCATCCATTGTGGCGAAGCCAACCAGGGATCCAGCCGTTGGGCTGCGTGGGCCAGCAATTCTCGACCGGCCTTTTCCAGCTCAGAGGGGCCGGCCTCCAAGTACAGAGATGACCACTCCGCCCCCCCATGCAAGACCACCACAGGCGGGAGCGGCTGCAGGCGCTTGCTGCTGTCCAGTCCCAGCCAGGCCAACATCGGATCCTCCAAGCACTTGATCCCCTTCCAAGGCGGCGTATGCTCAGAGTAGCCCGCCAAAACCGCAAGGCAGGGTTGATACTGGGCGGATTCCAGCAGAGGCAACAGGTTTTCAGCCGAAGGGATCCCTTCCCGGAGCAGGGGCAGCAACTGGGGGGCCGGGATTGTCGCCACCAAGGCAGCAGCCTCGTAGCATTGGCCGTTCTCCGCTTTCAATTGCCAGGTGGTTACCAAAGGTTTGAGGCTGACCACACGAGTTTGGGTGTGTACCGACAGCGGGGCAGCCAAGTGTTTGGCCAGCATTGTCATGCCCTGGGGGCAAGCGTAGCGTGGTTTCTCGTCGTTGGGATCCTCTGGGCGCAGCCCTTCTCGATCCAGCACATGCAGCGAGCGCGTCCATTCCGCCAGCAGCCCCAGGCCCAGCAGCTCCTTCACCCAGCGATAAAAGCCATCCGAATCGGCAGTCAGGTATTGAGCCCCATGATCCACTGGCACCGTTTGCCCAGCATGTTCAACTCGACGGGTGGCCATGCGCCCGCCCAAGCCTGCCGATTTTTCCAGCACCAGAACCTGGAGCCCTGCCCGCAGCAGTTGCCTTGCACACACCAAACCGGCCACTCCCGCCCCGATGACAATCACATCGGCGGATGTTGAGCGGGCTCCCTCGGAAGGGGTTACCGCTGCCTGGGTTGCTTCGCCTAGCATACTGAGCCTGCCGGCTGTGACCGGATCCGCACGTTCAGCTCCCGCCTCTGCCGAAGGGGTTGTTGCCCCTCTCTCCGAAGAGCTTGGCTTCTCCCTTGATGGCAGCCTTGATGATGTTGTAGGCAGCCCAGGCAACCACCAAAACAATGGGCGACAGAACGATCAGCGGACGGAGATCAATGTCCATGGTTTTCATCCCCCCCTAACATAGATTGATTTACCGACTGCTTGGAACAAGAGCCTCCAGGGTTGGCCACCGCCAGAATCCCGATGGGGTGAAACCGTTTTCGACTCTGGATCCCGCATAAGCTGAGGTGCAACTCTGGAAAGATGGCTAAGTCCAGAATAAACCCAAATGGGGATCCCTACCGGCTAGACTTTGCCCCATCTGGGCTGCCAAGGCGGGAGCCAACAGGCCCACACTGAGAATCGCGTCCAGAACTAGCGCACCCACCAGGGATGTGCAATCGACCCCGATCACCTGACTAACTGCTGCCCAAGCCCGCAACTTGGATCTTAATTCTGGGCTCTTTCTCAGTTGCTGTAGATTTTGCCCAAGGCAGCCGGCGGACGAGTGCGGCGGGCGCGGCCCTGCATTCCCGATAGAACCCCCATCGTCAACACAAAGGGCAAAGCCTGGATCAACACGGGCGGCATCACATCTCCTCCCTGCAGTTGGATGGCCAGGGCGTCGGTGGCTCCAAACAACAGCGTTGCGCCCAAGATCCCGAAGGGGTGCCACTTGCCGAAGATCATCGCTGCCAAGGCGATAAGGCCCTTTCCTGCTGACATGTTGCGGACAAACTGGTTCAAAAAGCCAATGGAAAGGTAGGCCCCCGCCAGGCCCCCCAACAGGCCGGAGAGCAGCACCGCCGCGTAGCGCATACCCAGGACATCCACCCCCATGGTGGCAGCAGCCTGAGGATGCTCTCCCACCGCTCGCAGCCGCAAGCCCCAGGGTGTTTTGAACAGCAACCACCAGGAGATTGGCACCAACAGAAAGGCCAGATACACCAAGGGGCTAAACCCATGCCACAGCGGCAGCCGATTGACAATTTCTTGAGAGTTGGTGGTGTTGCCGTAGAACGATTGCAGCACCAGCGAAGGCACGCTCATGGCCAACAGGTTGATGGCAGTGCCGCTGACAATTTGATCGGCTCTGTAGCGGATGCACATCAGCGCATGCACAAAGGCAATGGCCACCCCCCCTAAGGCGCCGGCCAACAAACCCACCCAAGGGATCCAACCCACCTGAGCTGCTGGAGTCTGGGCCAGAAGGGAAGCTTCCAGGCGTTGGGTGGTTACCGCCGCCGCCAAAGCCCCAAACAAGATGATCCCCTCCAGGGCAATATTGACCACGCCGCTGCGTTCGGAGTACATGCCCCCCAAGGCCGTGAGCAACAGAGGGGTGGTGGAGCGCAGGGTAGCCGGGATCAAAGCCCAAAACAGAGTTGCCATATTGCTCCGCAGCGCCAGCGCAAACGAGATCTCCGCTCAGAGGTACTCAAGTTGAGCGTTCATCGCAGTCCATTTCCACCTGGGCTGCCTGCAAGGGATCCGTGAAATAGCCGGGCAACAGGCCGCCTGCAGCAATGAAAAGGTGTAGGTGATCAAGTCCACTTTGGTGCTCAGCTTTACAAAAAAAGGCGAATCGGGCGAGGAGCCTAAGCCGGGCCGCAGCAACCCCACCACCACCGCCCCTGCTGCCACCGCCGCCCCCAAGGCACTCAGGGGTACGATGATCTGCCGCTGCCGCACCAAAAAAGCTTTTCCTCCCGGCAACTGCAGCCGCCCCAGCAGCAACAGCAGCAGGGCATAGGCAAAGCTGGCATAGCCAGCCAAAGAAGGGCTGAACCGCCGCAACGGCAACCGAGCCGGCGGGATCCCCTCCGCCAGGGCCGCCCCATTCACCGCCCCCACTGCCCCATAAAACCAGAGCAAGCCCAGCCCAAATAGAACCAGACCGACCACTCCCAAGCTGTACAGCCAGCGGGCCCGCACTTGCCGCTCCTTGATCCCCAGAGCCAGACATGACAACAGCGCCAACAGCACCCAGGCCCAGCTCAACCCTGGGATCCAACCCACCGCCAAAGTCTCCGGGATTCCCAACTGCTGCGGGTCGATGAGGCCAAAGGTTCCTGCCAGCACCCCTGTGCCGCCGAACTCCCGCCTCAGCACCCACCAGGGGCAGAGCAAAAACAGCAAAACGGCGCTCAGATTGGTCAGCAACAGCAGCATGGGCAGAGATTCAGCAAAACCAAAGGGAATAATCCGAAAAGATAGCAGCCAGCCCTCTTCTCAGCTCCTCAGCTCAAGACACTTCTCACGGGAAAGTGCTCCGCACCGCCGTCGCGAACGAGGCCAGTTGGATCCGTTCTGGCCTCAGGTCTCGAATCAAAGTAGTGCGCAGAGGTGCTGGGATCAAAATCGCGTGTGAGCAAATCTGCCAAAGCTGCCTGCTGCTCTGGCGTAAGCCGCCGCAGATAAAAATCCAACTGCCGGCTCACCGTGCCATTGTGGGCAAACCGGGCCAGATCCTCCACGGGCAAGGAGAACTCAATCAAACAAAGGCGGCAGAAACACCCCCAAGCGCTCTGCACCCCCCATCTGGCCCAGACCGAAGAAAACTGTCCCCAATCCCAGAGCCAAGGCCAACAGTCTCCGTGGCCAGTTCATGCCTAGAGTACTCCCTTCGAACTGGGGATCCCTTCTTGTCGGCGGGGATCCCGTTCTACGGCCATGCGCAGGGCACGGGCAAACGCCTTAAAACTGGCCTCGACAATGTGGTGGGCGTTGAGACCGGCAGCTTGGCGAATGTGCAAGGTAAGCTGGGCGTGGTTGACCACCGCCTGATAAAACTCCCGCACCAACTGGGTTTCGTAGCGGCCAATGCGCTCTGTGGGCAGCTCCAGGCCATAGCTGAGGTGAGGGCGACCCGAAAAATCCAGCACCACCTGCACCAAAGCTTCATCCAAAGGCGCCCAAAAATGGCCGAAGCGATGAATGCCCCGCCGATCCTGCAAAGCCTGCGCCAGAGCCTGTCCCAGCGTGATGCCCACATCTTCGTTGGTGTGGTGATCGTCGATGTGCAGATCCCCTATGGCCTTGATCTGCAAATCGATCAACCCGTGGGTGCTGAGCTGGGCCAGCATGTGATCCAAAAAGGGGATCCCAGTATCGATCTCATGGCGCCCGCTGCCATCCAGGTTCAGATGAATTTGGACATCCGTTTCTCCAGTGCGACGGTGAACAAGGGCAGTTCTGGGGTGGAGCAGGCGCGAGGAGTCGATGGCAGTCATGGAAGTGGCCGAGAACGCTGTGGAGCAGCAGGTAGGCTCCAGCTCTAGAATTGCACAAGCCTGCGAGCATCGGCACCACACGGCCTAAGCAGTGAGGAGCGAGAAGAGAGGCTCTTTCCTTTCTCCACCCTGCTCTTTTTTCCCTTGGAATTGCCGTAGAGTGCTGGAAGAGAGTGTTGAAGAAGGGGTTGCCGTTTGCAGGATTGGCAGCAAATCCAACAGGCCCTCAAGCAACACTGGGGTTACGAGAGGCTGCGCCCACCGCAGGATCAGGTGATCCAGGCTCTGCTGGACAAGCGCGACGCGCTGGTGGTGTTGCCGACGGGGTTTGGCAAATCCCTGTGCTTTCAGCTAGTAGCCCTGCTGCAAACAGGGGTGACGCTGGTGGTCTCGCCCCTGATCGCCCTGATGGAAGACCAAGTTCAGGATCTCTGGAAACGCAAGCTGCCGGCAGCCTGTCTCCACAGCGAACTGGATCCAGCCCTGCGCAAGCGGGTGTTGAAGGCCCTTGAGGAAAACCGACTGCGCCTGCTCTATTTGGGGCCGGAGACTCTATTCAGCCCCCCCGTTTGGCAACGGCTGCAACAGCCTCAGGTGCACATCAACGGCCTGATCGTGGATGAGGCCCATACGTTGGTGCATTGGGGGGGATCCTTCCGGCCCGACTACCGCCGTCTGGGATTGCTGCGCCCGGCTCTGGCCCCGGTGAAGTCCTCCTTTCCCATTGCCGCTTTTACCGCCACGGCTGACCCCCAAACCTGCAGCCGCCTCAGCCAAATCCTAGAGCTGCGGGATCCGGAGTGCATTCGCGCCGATCCCCTGCGGGCCAATATCTCCCTCAATGTCGCGATAGCCTGGAGCCCGGCGCATCGTCGTCGCCGTCTGCTGCGATTCCTGGGGGAAAATCCCGGCTCGGGTCTGGTGTATGTGCGCACCCGACGGGATGGGGAAGAGCTGGCCGAGTGGCTGGGCCGACAGAACTTGAAAACCGCCACCTATCACGGGGGGCTGGAAGCGCGATCCCGCCGCCGGCTAGAACGATCCTGGCTGCAGGGGGAACTGCGCTTTCTGGTCTGCACCAACGCCTTCGGCATGGGGATCAACAAGCCGGATGTGCGTTGGGTGCTGCATTTTCATCCCCCGCCCAGCTTGATGGATTATTTGCAAGAGGTGGGACGAGGCGGTCGGGATGGTGGCCCTTGTCGGGCCCTGATGCTGGTCTCGGAGCCGACGGGCCTGCTGGATCCCAGCGATCGCCGGCGCCAAGCCTATTTCTATTCCCAGCAGGAGCGCCTTCAGGCCCGAGCACGCCACCTGCTGCAAACCTTGCCTCAGCAGGGATCCTACGCCGACCTGCCGCCTGGAGAGGTACGGGTGGCCCTGGGTCTATTGCAGGAGATGGGCTGCCTGCACTGGCCGGATCCCTTTCACTTTCAGGTGTTGCACCGCCGTTGGCAGCCTTTAAGACGAGAGGATCCCTGGCAAGGGATGGAAGCCCTCATCCACGCCCGCGGCTGTCGGTGGCAGGCGATCTTGCCCTATTTTGGCTACCCTGGGGAGCAGCCCGGCCTGCCCTGTGGCACCTGTGACCGTTGTCGGCTTTCTCGTTAGCCCTCAACAGCCCGCTGCGAGCCGCAACCGGCAGGAGTGGCTATCATGATCTGCGTTTCTGCAAAGGGAGCAGTTCCCCTTGCTGACGAACTTTCGGCTGTGCCTATGAGTGTTTCCGGATCTCCGCTCGAGGAACTGGATCGACCCTTGTCCCTAGCCCGGCAGGTGGCGCAACTGTTGGTGGTGCCGGTCTCGGCCCGTCTGGGATCCCCAGCCTGCTGTCGAGACACCCTCAAGCGACTGATCCAGGAAGTGGGGATCGGGGGCATCTGGATCACCGAAGGACACGTAGCAGAAGCCCTGTTGCGGGTGGAAGAGGTGCAGGCATGGGCTGCTCTGCCCCTTTTGGTGGCGGCAGAGGCCGGTCGTGGGCTGGCCCTACAGGGGGCTACCTCTTTTCCCCATCCCCTGGGGTTGAGCCGTCTGGGATCAGAGGCAGAACGCTGGGCGGAACAGTGGGGTCGGATTACGGCGCGGGAGGCGGCAGCCATCGGCATCAATTGGCTGCTCAACCCGGTGGCAGAGCCACTGGGGGAGCTGGCTTTGGCGGAGGATCCCCTATCTGCTTTGCAACTGGCGCGAGCTTTCGTGCGCGGATGTGAGCAAGCGGTTCCAGAAGGGATCCTGACCACGGCCAGCTCCTTTCCGGGCAAAGGGGGATTCAAGTCGGTTCAGGCCGGAGCGGAGCGGGTTCCAGCCGCCTTGGCGGGCCGTAGGCCGAAGGCAGCAGATATCCCCTGGTGCCCCCGATTAACCCTGACCCTAGCCCAGCTCCAAGAGGGACCTTGGCTGCCTTTTCGAGGTTTGGTGGAGCAGGTGGGGGCGATCTTGGTTTCTCATGTGGTGCTGCCGGAGTGGGATGAGCGCTGGCCTATCACCCTGCTGCCGGGGCGGCTAACCCAACTGTTGCGCCAGGAATGGGGGTTTGGCGGGCTTATTGTTGTGGACAGCCTCGATCAAGGCTGCTTGGCAGAGCTGGCCAATGCTAACGGGCCCAACTCATTGGCCGTGCGGGCTTTCCAGGCCGGTGCCGACCTAATTTTGGCCCCCCCCGATCCGATGGCATCCTTGGCAGCCGTTTTGGAAGCGGTGCAACAGGGATCCCTCAGCACAGACCAGCTTGCCCAGTCGGTGACGCGGGTGCTGCGGGCCAAACAGCGACTCCTACCCGCCGCCTCAGCTCTCCTCAAACAGGTGTGGCCGGCCCTGGCAGAAACCGACTTCAGCGCCCTTGGCGGATGGATGGGAGCCAGGGATCCCACAGATCCGGCCCTCAACCGTGGCTCTCCCGCCGAGCAACTGAAGCCTTTGCTGCTGGGGGATCCCATCTCCAAGGACAAGGACTCCGTTCCGCGGACGCGAACGGCGTTGGGAAAGTTGTTCAACAGGCGCTCCCACCTGACCTCTGCTCTGCACAGAGCCGCACAGCTGGGATCCCTCTTGGCCGAGAAGGATATCGCCCCCTGTCAAGCGGCTATGGCCCGCGGTGGCGTGGAAGGAGGCCGGCCCCTCAGCCCGCCCGCAGAGCCCGGATGGTTGAACTGGATCTGGCAGGATCCCCCCTTGGGTGCTGCCGATGTGCAGTTGCAGTCTCCCGCCCTCCATGTTCCGGCTGCCCTGGGCATGCTTCCTGTGCTCAGCGATGCCCTTACCCCCCTGCCTTGGTTGGAAGCCGCTCTAGACAACGCCCCAGGGTTGATTTTCCAAGGTTTCCTTCGGGATCCCCTGCCCAACTATGTGCTGGATTGGCTGCAACAGCATCGGGAGCGGGTGGCAGCGGTCGTCATTTATGGTAATTTATCTCTCTACCGCCGCCTGCAGGCGCACTTTCCATGGGCCAATGCCATCCACAGCCTCAACCGGGATCCCTGGGCTCAAGCGGAGGTGATGGAGCGGCTCTTTCCCAACCGTTCCCCCTCAGAGGGATCAAAGTCTCACGTGGCCCAGCCAACCATTAAGAAAAAGTAAATACCTTTACAGATTATTGGCAGGGAAAGGCTCCTGAGTTATCGTGTTGGTTGAAATGTAAAAGATTGAAACGGTTTCTCTCAGCGTTGTCTGTGCCTCCCTCCCTCTCAGACACTCCTCAATCCTGCAGCAGCCAGTCGTCAACTGGCAGTTGGGTTGAGTTTGAGCAAAAGCGACTTCAACCTCCATCCCAACGACGTTTACAACCCTTCCTCAAATCCTTGCAGCAGTTCTTTACAAGTGTCTGGTCTCAGAAAACTCGGCTGGGTCTTGCCCTCCTCGGCCTAGGGCTGGCGATATTGACCTGGGCTTGGCTAAGTGCTGAGGCTCGTCTGGATCCCTACACGGAAGCCGTCCTCAGCTTACAGGGGCAGGTTAGCCATGGTGCATCCTTGTTTGCCCTCAACTGTGCAGCCTGCCACGGAGAAGAAGCGGATGGGCGGGTGGGGCCCAGTCTGCGGGGGGTGAGCAGCCGCCGCTCGGATCGGTTTATTATTCAGCAGGTGACCGGTGGCAAAACGCCTCCCATGCCCCAGTTCCAGCCGGATCCTCAGGAGATGGCAGATCTGCTCAGCTACTTGAAAACCCTCTGAGGCCGTTTCATGGGCCTGGCCCAGCAGCTTGCTTGCTATGCTCTCTGGCTGGCCGCCGTATTTGCTTCTGCGGAATGGCTGCGCTCCCGGCAGGTGGACGGGGAATGGGTGCGCAAGGCCATTCACATTGGTGTGGGCAATATCATTTTGTTGGCTTGGGCTTTGCAAGTGCCTCGCTGGCTAGGGGTGGGATTCTCTCTGGTGTTTGCCGGCTTGGCGCTGCTCTCCTACCGGGTGGCCATCTTGCCCAGCTTGAATGGAGTCGGTCGCCGCAGCTTTGGCACCTGTTTCTACGCCGTCAGCATTGGCCTGCTGCTGTTTTGGTTTTGGCGTCCCCAGCGACAGGTCTTCGCGGTGATCGGCATATTGGTGATGACGTGGGCCGACGCCTTGGCAGGGTTGGTGGGCAAAACTTGGGGCCAACACCCCTACCAACTGGGATCCATTCAAAAAAGCTGGGAGGGATCCCTGACCATGTGGGCAGTGAGCAGCTTGGTGATCGCGGCTCTGCTGCTGGGGTACTTTGGCTTCTCTCTCCCTTTGCTCGGAGTGAGCCTTTTGGTGGGAGGGATGGCTATGGGGCTGGAGGTGTTCTCTTGGTGGGGGTTGGATAACCTGACCGTGCCCCTGGCCAGTGCCGGCCTCTGTTTTGTTCTGCTGCAGATCCTCAATTATTTGTAACGCTTGCTACAAAACGTTCCTCTCCGGTTCCCGGCGGTATAGTGTGGAAACAGCCCTTGCTTCTCTTCGCCATGGCTGCAAGTCCTGCGCTGGCCTCTTCTGCCCCTCCCTCTCCCGCCCATATCTGTCCCCTTGCCCAGGCCTGCAGCTACCTAGATTGGGCAGCTGGCGAGCTGAAGCTGGATCCCGGCTGGGTGGCAATCCTCAGCACCCCCCGTAAAGTGGTGACGGTGGCGATCCCCGTGCGGCTGGATAACGGACAAATCCAAGTGCTGGCGGGCCATCGGGTGCAGCATTGCAACGTTCTCGGCCCCTACAAAGGGGGGATCCGCTACCATCCCGCGGTCACCCTTGAAGAGGTATCGGCCTTAGCGATGCTCATGACCTGGAAATGTGCCCTTATGGGCATTCCCTACGGTGGGGCCAAAGGGGGGATCCCTATCGATCCGAGGCGTTATTCGGTCTCGGAGCTGGAGCGCATTACCCGCCGTTATACCAGCGAGCTGATCAAGGATATCGGCCCTGCAGAGGACATTCCCGCTCCAGACATGGGAACTTCTGCCCGTGAGATGGCCTGGATGATGGATACCTATTCCATGAATGTCGGGCATGCGGTGCCGGGAGTAGTGACGGGCAAACCTCTCTCGATTGGGGGATCTCGGGGGCGAGAACTGGCCACCGGACGGGGGGTGATGATCACCGTACGGGAAGCCTTGGCCCGACGCGGTGGATCCCTGGCAGGGGCAACGGTGTTGATCCAAGGCTTTGGCAATGTGGGCGGGGCAGCGGCCAGCTTGCTGCATCAGGCAGGAGCCAAAATTGTGGCGGTTTCCGGCAGTTCTGGGGGCCTTTATAACCCCAAAGGACTGGATATCCCCGCCCTCAAAGCCCACATGAAGGAACAGGGAGGCCGCATGGCGGGCTTTCCGCAAGCTGAGCCCATCAGCAACGCCGACCTACTGGTGCAAAAAGCGGACGTGTTGATCCCTGCCGCTCTGGAAAATCAAATTACCGAAGCCAATGCCCACCAAATTCAAGCCCGGATTGTGGCAGAAGCTGCCAACGGGCCAACCACCCTTGCCGCCGACCGGATTTTGGAATCGCGAGGGATCCAGGTATTGCCGGATATCCTAACCAATGCCGGTGGAGTGGTGGTGAGCTATCTGGAGTGGGTGCAGGGACTCTCTTACGTCTTCTGGGATGAAGAGCGAGTTTATCAAGAAATGGAAGGTCTGATGGTACGTGCCTTTGAACGGGTGGTGCAGGAGGCAGAACGGCGGCAAGTGTCGCTGCGACTGGCTGCCTACACCCTAGGGGTAGGCCGAGTGGCCCAAGCCCTACAGGATCGCGGCCTTTACCCGTAGACGCTCCCCCACCTGGAGACCGGGAACTCTTGGCTCAACAAGCCCACTTGCCAGGGTTCGGCTGCCCAAACTCTGCTGGAGGTAGTCCTTTTCTCAAGCCCGACGGCGTTCTTGCTCCTGCTTTTCCTGCTGCTGCCATTGCTTGAGCAGCTCTTTTGCCGCCTGCGGGGTAAAGTAGTCCAGCTCCATCAGCTTACGGTAGGTCAGAATTTGTCGCATCTCCAGGGGCATATCTGCTTTTTGGTAGAAGTAGCGAATGCGATTGATGTTTTGCTCCATTTCTGTAAACTCTTGCTCCCGCTTGATCTGCCTTTCCTGCTTGAGCACTTCATGGGGAGCGGACAGGCGGCTGTAGTTAGGGATCCGTTGCGTGCCTGTGGTTTTGCTGGCAGCAGGCAGACGGTGGCCTCCGGTTTGTCGGCTGTTGGCCTTGTTGGAATTGAAGAAGAAAGAGAGCATCGGCAAACCTTACACAAACAGATAGACGGCCAGATAAACGGCGGCAGCTTAACGCCAAGTCAACAATATCAAGTTTAGGTGAAGAAGCCCGTGATCCCGATCCTTGTTGGAAAAACCCGTACTGCTGACGAGGCGCTGTATCTCTCCGCCTCTCCTACCCCCTCGGATGGTTGAGGGAAAGATGAGGTTTGGCCTCAAACCAATCTATTCGTAAATTAAGCCTACCGTACTTACACGGAAATTGACCAAGATCACGCCGAAAAGCGCAGGATACTTACGTATCTTCACGTCTTTTCGTTCGAGATACTTGTATCGGATATATCTTCCCACCAGCCGCTACAGGTGGGATTCATCTCCGCTCAGCAGCCAAGTGACCGATACCCCCAACGCCTTGGCAAAGGCCACCAGTTCTTTGTCAATGACGCGCCGTTTTCCCTTTTCCACCTGGCCAATCTTGACGTAGTCCAACTGCACACCGTACTTGGCCAAGCGGCCCGCCAGTTGATCTTGGGTGAGTTGCAGCTTCTCCCGTACCCAGCGCACCCGCTCCCCAATCAAGTTGGCCGATGGATGGTACCGGTTGTTAGCCTCCATAGGAGCAGAAAGCTTTAAATATAAAATTCTTTTCCAGACTGAGCAAGTCGAGGGTTCCCCACATGGTAGCCTGAGCTGGCAAGGTTCCCTTTTCCTGGGATCCCACCCGGCAGCCGTTGAGCTAACCGGCTCACAAACAAGCTTACCTCAAGGTCTAGATCGAAAATCGCTTACCGCTTTTTGGCGAGCGACCCCTTGCCT
>NZ_JANSHQ010000208.1:0-11091 GCF_047461715.1 Synechococcus sp. R8-2
AGATATCCAACCCAAAATTTTTTGAAGCCAGAAGGGATCCGGATCCACCGCTAGACTGTTGAAGTGAGCTTAGTTTGGGTCAGACGGGTTTATGGGGATTGTGATTGGGGCTGCTGCTCCTGACTTTAGCTTGCCTGCGGTGGGGAAAGGGATCCAGAAGGGAGCCCGGATCTCGTTGGCGGCCTACCGGGGCAAGAGCAAGGTGTTGCTGGCCTTTTACCCGGCGGATTTTTCCCCGGTATGCACGAGCGAGATGCGTTGCTTTCGGGAGGATTGGGAAGCTTTCCGGGCCGCGGGCTGCGAGATCTTGGGGATCAGCAGCGATCCCCTCTCCAGGCACCAAGCCTTTGCCGAGCAGCTTAAGCTGGAGTTTCCTTTGCTGAGCGATGTGGACAGAACCGTGAGCCAGCAGTACGGGGTGGACAGCCTGCTGGGGACGCGGCGGGCCTATTTTTTGGTGGATAGCCAAGGGATCCTACGCTACCAGCATGTGGAGTGGCTGCCCTTGTTCAAGCGAGACAACCGGGAGCTGCTGGAGGCCGTGAGGGCGATTAGCTAAACGGGGGATCCTCTGGGGTGGGCCAGAGAACCCGTTGCGGCTGTCCGGTGTCCGGCAGGGAGAGGGGAGTGTGGCCAAGGGGCTCCAGAAGCCAGCTACGCTGGGGCGGGCTCCAGTTGCCCTGGCGGGCCTCGATCTCCAGAATGAGCTGGCCATTTTGCTGTCGCAAGCGGAAGAGGGTGGTGGCCCAGGCTCCTGCTCGATGGGCGAGGGTTTCCCCGTCGTCTTCGTAGAGGGTGAAGCTGCCGTTGCCGGGGTAGAGTTTGAGGTGCGGTTGGTCACGGCGCAGGTGGGCGGTGGACGGGCAGGGGGGAGCTAAAGGCAGAACGGAGCCACCCCGCACAAACAGCGGCAGTTGTTCGAGAGGGGCAGGGACGAGAATGTAGCGGGGGCCGGTGTGGGCCTGACCTGTCCACCAATCAAACCAAGTGCCCTGGGGTAGGTAAACAGCGCGGCACCGCACGCCAGGCCGAACCACAGGGGCAGCTAGGAGGGCGGATCCCAGCATGGCTTGATCTGAGATCTCGTAGGTTTGCGGATCGTCGGGAAACTCGTAGAGAAGGGGGCGCAAGATGGGGGATCCGGTTTGGCTGGACTCCCAAAAGAGGCTGTAGAGGTAGGGCAGCAGCTGGTAACGCAACTGAATGGCCTGCCGGCAGATGGTTTCCACTTCGAGGCCAAAGCTCCAGGGCTCGTGGGGGCGGGTGCCCAGGGCGCTGTGGCCGCGCATGAGGGGGTAAAGAATTCCCATTTGCATCCAACGGGCAAACAGCTCGGGAGTGGCATTGCCACCGAAGCCGCCGATGTCCGCGCCGACAAAGCTAACTCCCGACAGGCCCAGGTTTAGGAGCATGGGCAGGGACATCTCCAGGTGTTCCCAGGAGGATTGGTTGTCGCCTGTCCAGACGGCAGCCCAGCGCTGGATCCCAGCAAAGCCGGAGCGAGTCAGCACGAAGGGGCGCCGGTTGGGGTTGAGCTGTTCCAAGCCTTCACGGGAAGCGCGTGTCATCAGCAGGCCGTACAGGTTGTGAACTTCGGCGTGGGTGGTGGGTTCGTCGGGTGGGCCTTGGGGGGCATCGAGGGGGATATCGACGATCTGGCCGCCGTCTCCAAAGGGGCGGTCGTTGAGGGCCGGCTCGTTCATGTCGTTCCAGATGCCATCCACACCGGCTTGGGTGAGAACCCGTTGCCAGGATCCCCACCACTGCCGCACTCCGGGGCGCAAGAAGTCGGGAAAGAGGACTTTGCCTGGCCAAACGTAGCCATGGAAGAGGTGGCCGTCGGCGCGGCGGATAAAGAAATCCTGGGCCAAGCCCTCGTCGAAGACGGCGTAGTCGGCTTCGGGCTCGAACTTGACGCCGGGATCCACAATGGCTACCACCCGGAAGCCAGCCTCGTGGAGTTGGGCCATGAGCCGGGCCGGTTCGGGGAAGCGGCGGGGATCCCAGGTGAAGACGCGGTAGCCGCGCATGTAGTCGATATCCAAGTAAATGACGTCGCAGGGGATCTGCCGCTGGCGAAATTGCTGCGCAACGGTTTGAACCTGGGCGGCGCTGGCGTAGCTCCAGCGGCACTGTTGGTAGCCCAAGGCCCAGAGGGGAGGAAGGGGAGGCCGCCCGGTAAGTTGGGTATAGGTATCGAGCACCAAGTCTGGAGTGGGGCCGTAAATGAGGTAGTAGTCCAGCTCGGGGGCGCGCACCTCGATGGCCCACTGCTCGGGATCGATCTGGCCCAGGTCGAACTGGCTCCAGTGGGTGCAGTGCAGGAAGAGCCCGTAGCAGAGGTTGGGGCGAAGAAACAGGGCGAAGGGAATGGCCTGGTAGAGATTGTCGCTGTGGGCGTCGTAGTTCCAGCAGTCGCGAGTCCAGTGGCTGTAGCGCCGACCCCGTTTGTTGAGTAGCCCCGCCCGTTCCCCTAGGCCATAGATGTGCTCGGCAGGGTGGAGGTGTTTGACCAGGCGGATGCTATCGGATCCCCAGGTAAGCCCAGAGGAGACATCGGCGCAAAACTCTTGCCCTTGAGAGTCTTGAAAACTGAACCGGAGGGGATCCCGATCGATCTGAACTTGCACCTGGGAGGTGGACAGGTGGATTTGGGTGGAGCTTTCCTGCAGTTCAAAGGGAGCCGGCGGCCACTCTTCATCGGCTGGAGCCACATCCCAGGAACGACGGGGCAAAAACGCTCCGCTGGGGCTAAAGCGCAGCCGAAACAGACGGGGGGTGAGCACCTGCATAGACCAGCGGCCCTGGGCACAGATGAGGTGGATCCCTCTGGAGTGGGGCTGGAGCTGCTGCAGGGATCCGCAGGTTGGCCTTTGGGGCGGGCGGGCGGGGGATTGGCCGTTCGCGCCCGAGGGATCGAGTCCCAAGATCTCGCCAGGTTCCAGCATGCTTTGGAGACAGATTGCTGCTCTCAAGGCTAGCCTATGGCCGGGAGGGGACAGGGGGTTGCCCACTCTGGTCCGCAGTGGGTTTTACCCTCATCGGTACCCATCTCCAGAAGAGCAGCGGTAATAATCGACTAGCTCAGACCCCAGAATCCATCGCGAAAACGAGGCGGCAATGGCCATGAGGATCTCGGCGAGCAAACTTCTCTCCGCGCTACTGCTTTTGGGAGGGTTGTCCGCCCCCCCTGCCGTGGTGGCCTATCCGGTCAGCCCTGAAACGGTGATGGCCCTGCAACGGGGGGAGCATGCCCAAGCCCTACCCAGAGCCAGAACAGAGCAGCGTTTTCGGGTCGTGACTCTGGCAACCGGGCTGGAGCATCCCTGGGGGATGGCCTTTCTGCCAGATGGGACAATCGTGGTAACCGAACGACCAGGCCGGCTGCGCCGGGTTACCGACCAGGGGTTGGATCCCCAGCCCATAGCCGGTGTGCCAGAAGTATTTGCCCGCGGACAGGGGGGCCTGCTGGACATTGCCTTGCACCCTAATTACGCGGAGAACGGCTGGATTTACCTGTCCTATGCCGCTCCTGGGCCGGGCGGCGGGGGAACCCGAGTGGCGCGGGCCCGCTTGGGGGAGAAGGGACTCCAGGATCTGGAGGTGATTTTCGACATGGAGCGCAAGACCCCCGCTCAACAGCACTTTGGCTCCCGCCTGGCCTTTGATGAACAGGGATTTCTCTACATCAGCACCGGCGACCGCGGAGAACGGGATCGAGCCCAAGATTTGGGGGATTCTGCCGGTAAAGTGTTGCGCATTACGGATGCGGGCGGGATCCCGGCGGACAACCCATTTGTCGGCCGAGCGGGGGCTTTGCCGGCAATTTTTACCTACGGCAACCGCAACATTCAGGGAATAGCCCGCCACCCCGAGACGGGAGCGATTTGGTCCCACGAGCATGGGCCCCAGGGTGGAGACGAGATCAACATCTTGGCCCCCGGCGTCAACTACGGCTGGCCCTTGATCACCCACGGTCGAGAATATACGGGGGAACCCGTCGGCCAAGGACTGGCGGCAGCTCCTGGATTGGCTTCGCCCCTGCTGCACTGGACACCCTCAATTGCCCCTTCCGGCATGACTTTCTACACAGGGGAGGCTTTCCCCGAATGGCGGGGCAACCTATTTGTGGGGGCGCTGGCCGGGCAACACTTGGCCCGTCTGGTACTGGATGGAGAGCGCGTGGTGGCAGAAGAGCGTCTCTTAGAGGGGGCGGTGGGCCGCATTCGCGATGTGCGGCAGGGGCCGGATGGACTCCTTTACCTGTTGACGGACGCCCCGAATGGATCCCTGCTGCGCCTGGAGCCAGCACCCTGAAGGCATCGGCTTAGGAGATGACGGAAACTATCCTGCTCCCGCTGGGCAGCTCTTTGGCGGGACAGGGACTTTCCCCAGAGTAGGGCTGGGGAACTCAGAAGCTGAGGCTCTCCCAAGAAACGTTGATGTCTTCCAAAAGCAGCGACTTGTTGTAGATCTGCAGGATAATCAACAAAAAGACGGCGAATAGGGCCATGAAGACCGCCATCAGGGGCGTGGTGCCCCAGCCGGGAGCCACTTTGCCGTATTCCGAGTTGAGAGGACGCAGCAGATCGCCCAGTTTGGTACGAATGGCCATAGGTTCTCGCTTAGAAACCGAACACGTTGACGAAGTCGAAGATAGCAGGCTCGAAGGCGGATCCCTGGTGCTCAGCACCGCCAAAGCAGCCGCCTTTTAAAATCACGCTATCAGAATCTGGCCGAACCTTTTTGTCTTGGGCAATGAATTGTAAACTTGTGTAATACTGTAGTCGAATACTCTCAGGATCAAAGACAACGATATGGAGCCCACCTTTTCCCTGATTGTGGCGATTGCGGCAGTTACCATCTGCATCACTGCGTTTGCCATCTACACAGCCTTTGGCCCCCCTTCCAAGGACTTGCAGGATCCCTACGAGATGCACGAGGATTAAGGCCTGTCGTTGGGATATCTGGGTAAATGTCTGCTCGGTTGACCCCCCGTCTCTCCTTTCACAAGTACCAGGGGTTGGGGAACGATTTTATCTTGGTGGACAACCGCTGGCAGTCTCAACCCTGCTTGAGCCCGCAAGAGGCCGTCGCCCTTTGCAATCGCCGCTTTGGGGTAGGAGCCGATGGGGTTATCTTCTTGCTGCCGGGGCAGGAGGGGGCGGACTTTAGCATGCGCCTCTTCAACAGCGACGGTTCCGAGGCGGAGATGTGCGGCAATGGGATCCGCTGTTTGGCCCGCTTTCTGCAGGACTTGGGGATCCCAGGTCGGGATGGCGCCTACCAGATCCACACCTTGGCGGGGCGAATCGTGCCGCAGGTGCGGGCAGATGGGCTGGTCACAGTGGACATGGGGATCCCTCGCCTTTTGGCCAAGCAGATCCCCACCACCTTGGTCGAACCGGATGAG
This sequence comes from Synechococcus sp. R8-2, assembly GCF_047461715.1. Taxonomy (NCBI): domain Bacteria; kingdom Bacillati; phylum Cyanobacteriota; class Cyanophyceae; order Synechococcales; family Synechococcaceae; genus Synechococcus; species Synechococcus sp. R8-2. The sequence continues at coordinate 5,414 of NZ_JANSHQ010000208.1, forward strand.
AAGGTCATTCGGCAGCCGCTTGCAGTGGCCGGGCGAGAGTGGCGGGTGACGGCGGTGAGCATGGGCAACCCCCATTGTGTGGTCTTCCTGGAAGAAGAGGGATCCCTGGAAGAGCTGGATTTGGCGGCTGTGGGCCCCCTGTTTGAGCATCATCCGGCCTTTCCTGAGCGCACCAACACCGAATTTGTGCAGGTGCTCAGCCCGACTCGTTTGCGCTTGCGGGTTTGGGAACGGGGAGCAGGGGCAACGCTGGCCTGTGGGACGGGTGCCTGTGCCACTTTGGTGGCTGCTGTTTTGGAGGAGCGCGCAGAATCGCAAGCTACAGTAGAACTGCCGGGAGGAAATCTGGAAATTCGCTGGGATCCGAGCACACAGCACGTGTGGATGACCGGCCCTGCCCTACACGTCTTCAGCGGCACCACTGCCGGTTGAGAACTAGGCTCCCAGACCCAACAGGAGGATGGCCAGGAGGCCGAGGATCCCATAGGCAACGCTCCAGCCCTGCCGCCAGATCAGCGCCACTGCCAGGCCCAACAAGACCAAGCCCAAGCCCAGGCCAAGGCGGAGAAATAGAGGGTGTACAAACTGGCTGAGGGAGCGTTTGAGCCAGGGGAAGATCACCCCCAAGGCGAAGGCCAGTCCTACGGGGATCCAATCGATCCAACCTGTCTGCTCCCAGCCCCCCAACAGGTAAAAGCCGCCCAGACAAAGGCCCAGGCAGAAAAACAGCACCCGCATGCCGGGATAGTCTTGTCGATAGTTGAAAGCAAGGCTTCGGAGCTCCTTGGGGTGGGCCAAGACCAATGGCTCTACAGCAAAGCTTTCGCTCCACTCCGGCGCTTCTTCAGTTTGTCCGCGGCACCAAAGGTAAACGTTGACCTTGCGCAACCCTTGCAGCAGAGAGGCTTCCACCGCACTGCGCACCACCTCCATCACCTGCAGGGTATCCACCACATCGCCCGGCAGCCGTTCCAGCAGCACGTTGAGAACAGGCCCCTTCAGCTCGGCTCGGCCAAACAGCCGCAAGTTGGCAAGCTTGTAATCGAGGATTTGGTTCAAGATTTTGAGCTGGCGGCGCATGGGATCCCGTAAACAGTGAACCGTCGTTCGAATGGTTGACTCCAAGCTTCAACATGACCGGTATGACCAGTTTAATGGCTTGGGCCAGAGCAGCAGAGGAGAGGCGTTGCCGGTGTGAAAGGGAAGTGGGACTATCCCATGAGGGTGCGAATGCACCGGCGAATGCTGAGGTTGGATTGCTCCAAGTCGGCAAATCCGCTCAGAAGAGTTCCCTGGCCGTCCAACAGCAACAAAACAGCCTGGCGGCGAAAATTGATCCCAGGCAAAGCTGCAGCGGCTATTTCTTGCAGCTTCTGGATGGTTGCTCCCTCAAAATCGACCGAGACATACACAAACGGAGAAACCAGGCGGGGATCCGTCGGTACACTCTCCCGGATGGCCTGCAAAACCAAGTGGCGCACCAGCAGCAGCCCCCTGCCATCCACCAGCACGATCTGGCGCAGCCGAGGGTTTTGCCCAAACTCCAGGGCCAAACTTTTGGAGAGGGCTTCCGATTGCGAGCGGGTTTGGCTGTTGGTCAAGATCAACGCTTGAATGCCCTCATACCGACTTAGGTCAAGCCGATCCCCAGAAACGCTTTCCACCTTGAGGTCAAGAGATGTTTTGGGGTTGCCGTTGCTGGGGCAGTTGCCAGCTTGGGCGGGATCGAACGCACCTTGAGAAAGCAGGGCAAGGGTGACAAACCCCAAAGCCACAAGTCTCTTTTGAACGCAAAGCCAGCAGCGGTTAGCCGGGGCACAGCAGCAGGACAGCACTCGGTTCATGGCGGGGAGCTCTGGAGCGGGCCGGCCAAATCTTAACCGATCTTCATCTTTGGTGCTCCAAAATGCCCTCTGGGCTTCTCATCCCCATTGGGTTGGTGCCCATAATGGAAGGCAGTTTCTGGTTTGCTGGCCATGACTCACGCCTCTTTGCTGGATGCCCTCAACCCTTCTCAGCGCCAAGCGGTGCAACATTTTTGTGGCCCGTTGCTGGTGGTTGCCGGGGCAGGTTCCGGCAAGACACGCGCCCTCACCCACCGCATTGCCTACCTGGTTCGCCACTATCGGGTGGATCCAGGAGAAATTTTGGCCGTGACCTTCACCAACAAGGCCGCCCGTGAGATGAAAGAGCGCATTGAGCAGCTCTTTGCCGAACAAGAAGCTCAAGAACAATTTGGGATCCCCTTAGAGGAATTGGAGCCGGCCCAGGCAACGCGACTAAAATCTGCTGTTTACCACCGCTGGATTAAGCCTCTTTGGATTGGCACGTTCCACAGCTTATTTGCCCAGATCCTGCGCCTGGAGATCGAAAAATATCAGGATCCCAAGGGGCGCAAGTGGACTCGCCACTTCTCGATCTTCGATGAATCAGATGCCCAATCTCTGGTGAAGGAGATTGTAACCAAGCAACTGAACTTGGATGAGCGCAAGTTTGACCCAAGGTCGGTACGCTACGCCATTAGCAATGCCAAAAACCAAGGCTGGACTCCTGCCGACCTGGAGCGCAATCAACCCAACTTCCGTGGCCGTACCATCGCCCAAGTTTACGAAATCTATGAAGACCAACTGGCAGCCAACAATGCTCTGGACTTTGATAACTTGATTTGGATACCGGTGCAGCTTTTTCGACAAAACGAGCAGGTGCTGGCTTACTGGCACCAACGATTTCGACACATTTTGGTGGATGAATACCAAGACACCAACCGCACTCAGTATGAGTTGATTCGTCTGTTGGCCACCAACGGCGAGACCTGCAGATCTCGGTTGGATTGGAGAAACCGATCGATCTTTGTGGTGGGAGATGCCGATCAAAGCATCTATCGGTTTCGCGGGGCAGATTTTACCATTTTGCTGGAGTTTCAAGAGACCTTTGGAGATGGTCTCCCGGATGATGATACCCGCACCATGATCAAGCTGGAGGAGAACTATCGCTCTACAGCTACCATTCTGCAGGCAGCTAACGCTCTCATCGAGAAAAATACAGAGCGCATTGATAAAGTTCTCAGGCCAACCCGTCAGCAAGGAAATCCGATTTTTCTTCATCAGGCGGATGATGAGATTGCAGAGGCCGAGTTTGTCGTCAATACCATCCGACGATTACACGGCCAAAATGCCAATGCTTTTTCCTGGGGAGATTTTGCCATTCTCTACCGCACCAACGCTCAATCCCGTCCTTTTGAAGAGGTTTTGCTGCGGTGGGGGATCCCTTACACCGTGGTGGGCGGACTGCGATTTTACGACCGCAAAGAAATTAAGGATGTCCTGGCCTATTTACGGGTTGTGGCTAACCCTGCCGACTCCTTTAGCCTGCTGCGAATTATTAACGTGCCGCGCCGTGGCATCGGCAAATCTACTCTGGACAAGCTGACCGAAGCGGCGGCTGCTCTAAACGTGCCTTTGTGGGCAATTCTCAGCGACGAAACCTCTGTAAGTAGCTTGGTGGGTCGTTCGGCTAAGCCTGTCATTCAGTTTGCTCAGTTGATTCAGCACTGGCATCGACAGGCTTCTCAAACCTCAGCCGCCACCCTTATCGAAGGGCTGCTGCGGGATTCCGGTTATTTGGAGGATCTCAAGGCGCAGGGTACAGACGAAGCCGAAGAAAGAGCGGCCAACGTGATGGAACTTTACAATGCCGCTCGCCAATTCGAGGAAGAACAGGAGGATCCCAGCCTTGAGGCTTTTTTGAGCAATGTGTCTTTGGCTTCCGACTTGGACAACCTTCAGGAAGGCGCTGAGAAAGTTTCGCTAATGACGTTGCACTCTTCCAAAGGTTTGGAGTTTCCTGTTGTGTTCTTGGTGGGGGTGGAACAGGGTCTATTTCCCAATTTCCGGGCTTTGGAGGATCCCGCTGCTTTGGAAGAAGAGCGACGCCTTTGCTACGTGGGCATTACCCGTGCCCGTGAGCAGTTGTATATCAGCCACGCCAGGGAAAGGATGCTCTACGGCAACCGCGAACCAGCTATTCCTTCGGTATTTTTAAGTGAACTGCCCCAAGAGTTAATCGAATTCGACAGACGCGGAGCCGTTTCTCGACAGCTCTCCCACGGCAGTGGACTGTCCCTTTCAGATGCACCCAAGGCCAGGCCCAATCGCCGCCAAAGCCGTTCAGAACAGTGGGCGATTGGAGATCGTTTGCAACATCCCCAATTCGGACAAGGCCAGATTACCCATGTGTTCGGCAGTGGTGAACGGGTCACGATTGCGGTGAGGTTTCCCGCTATCGGTCAACAGAAAATCTTGGATCCCCGTATCGCTCCTATTCAAAAGCTTAGCTAGGCGGCTGAACTCGGAAGGGCTCCAGCGATGAAGAGAGGCAAAGGGAAGTGCTGTAGAAGTCCGTAGCTCATTCGAGATTGCCTTGCCGTTGACGTCGTTGGTGATCCCTTGCTTTATATGTGTTTGCTTTATATGTGTTGCTGCACGACGGGGAAAGCAAAACCTCAGCTCCCCCTTTCCCTGATTTGACCGTTGCCCAACCCTCGACCTTACCTCTGCCCCCTCGTCACTAATTGCTTGTAATTGCTTGACTACCCGGTCTTGGGATCCCTCGCCAGGCTTAACCCAGTCGGCTGGGACTGAGTTGTCTCGGCTCTGTCCGGTACCAGGCGCAGGGGCGGGCCAAAGCGGCCAACCGCTACAGTGTTGTTCAGGGCCGGGATCTGGCGGATGGATCCCTGGCGTAGGCAGCGGTGTAGACGGCGCAGCAGGAAGAGGTCGGCTTCGGAGCACTCCTCTCGAAATAGCCTTACGTTAAGTTCGTGTTCCTGAGCAGCGGTGAGCAAACCGGTCATCATGGCGGTTTGAATGATCTGCTGCACGGTTATGGTTGTCGCTTCATCCATAGGTTTAGGCGATTGGATGGAGACCTTTTGCTGCTCTTATTCTCGACAAATCCCTCTGATATTGACTCCGCCAAATAGCGGATTCGGTATGCGCGCACTTTGTCTTCTTTCTCGGTGCTCGGAAATAGGTCTTTCCAGATACCCATTGACCTTCTGAGCCATCCGGATTCCGTGTAGGCGAAAAGCTTGAAATCTTTGTGTCACAAGCCTTTCCAATCGAAGTGGGAGCAGAGCCAACAATTGGATACGTAGGGATCCCATCCTCACTGCAGTACAAAATTAGACTCAACAGTGAGTTGCTTGAACTTGCCAAAGAGGTGCTGATCCCATGATTTTTCGAGCTGTTGTTTGAGGCCGTAACAGATATCTGTGGCAATACGGAACTGAGAAGCGATGTTCGTCACCGACAAATGGCGTAGGGTTGCTTGGCTTTTTGTCTGTACCTTGTCGGCAATGAAGGCATAGAGGATGAGCAACAGCCTTGTGTTAGGGTGGGGGCATTCTGTAGTGGCGATTGGCCGTGTCAGAAACTCCACAAAAAGTCGGCTGTGCTGCCCCTCTGGGCTGCTGTGGCTGCGGCTGTCTGGGCCTACTGGCGGTGCTGGGCTTGGGGCTGGCGGGGGCAGGGATCCTGATCTGGAATGGGATCCGTGCCTCAGGAGCCTATCGCACCTACCAGTTGGCGGTGGAGCAGCTCGAACAAAATGCCGTGGTGGTGGAACGTTTGGGAGAGCCCCTGAGGCCGGGATGGCCCTCGCGGCTGCGTTTTCAGGAA
>NZ_JANSHQ010000209.1:0-6870 GCF_047461715.1 Synechococcus sp. R8-2
TTGCCGTGGGCATGGCCACCAATATCCCACCCCACAACCTGGGGGAAGTGGTGGATGGCCTGTTGGCTTTGATCGACCATCCCGACCTCAGCCCTGAGGAACTGTTGCGGTGGATCCCAGGGCCGGATTTTCCCACCGGCGGCCAAATCTTAGACACCCAAGGGATCCGCGAGGCCTACCTCACCGGGCGCGGCTCCATCACTCTACGGGGGGTGGCCCGATTTGAGGAGATCCAGCCGGGCAAAGGACGCCACCGCCGACCCGCCCTGATCATCAGCGAGTTTCCCTATCAGGTGAACAAAGCGGCCTGGATCGAGAAAGTGGCCGAGTTGGCCAACCAAGACCGCATCAGCGGCATCGCCGATCTGCGGGATGAGTCGGATCGCAGCGGCATTCGCGTGGTGGTGGAGCTGAAGCGAGAGGCCAACCCGCAGGCGGTTTTGCAGCAGTTGTATAAGCTCACCCCTTTGCAAAGCAACTTTGGAGCCATCCTGCTGGCTTTGGTGAACGGGGAACCGCGGCAGCTCAGCCTCAAGGACATCCTGCAACACTTCTTGCAATTTCGCGAGGCCACCCTCAACCGGATGTTCCGTGCCGAGTTGCAGCAGGTGCAGCGCAAGGCGGAAGAGGTGGCAGGAATGTTGCTGGCGTTGGCGGATCTGGAGGGGGTGATCGAGCTGCTGCGGCAAGCGCCCGATGGCACCACGGCCAAAGCCCAATTGCAAACTCGCCTGGGCTGTACCCCCCGGCAGGCAGAGACGATTTTGGCCATGCCTCTGCGTCGCCTGACGGGATTGGAGCGGGAACGGCTGCACCAGGAACACGCCCAGTTGCAGACCCGCATCGAAGAACTGCAAGGGCTCCTCAGCGACCGCCGCAAGCTCTTGAATTATTTGAAAAAAGAGCTGCGACACCTGAAAAAGACCTTCGGGGATCCCCGGCGCACCCAGATCCTCTCGGCCTCGGAGCTGGAAGCGGAAGTGGCCCAAATCCCCAGCGGCGAAGAGATGGAAGAGACCCACTTCTTGCTGCAATTCACCCGCAAGGGCTATGTGCGCCGCCTGCCTCTGCCTAGCCGTCGCTCCCGCAGCAACCCCGCGCAGCGGGAAGTGGGGGAGGATCTACTGGTCGGCCTGGAATGCGTCACGCTGGAGCAGGAAATCTTGGTGCTCACCGCCGGCGGCAAGGCTTTTACCGTGCCCATCGCAGGGATCCCCCTCAGCACTGGGTCCTCACGGGGGGTGCCTCTGGTTACCCTTCTCCCCAACCCTGAGCCGATCGTCGCCACCTTCACGTTGGATCCGGATCCGGGCAAGGCAAGTTTGGTGGTGCTCAGCCGGCAGGGGCGGATCAAGCGGCTGGCCCTGGCAGAGCTAATGGGCCTCACCCAACGGGGATCCACTGTCCTAAAGCTAAAAGAGGGAGATGAGCTGGGCTGGGCAGCCCTTTGGAATCCCGGCCACCAAGGCTACAGCGTCGTCCTGGCTACTTCAGGGGGACGGGTGCTGCGGCTGGATGTCCAACAGATTCCCCTGATGGGTCGAGCGGCTATGGGATCGCCGGCCCTGCGTTTGGGGCGCGCCGAGCGAATAGTTGGTATGGCGCTGCTGCCCCCGCAAGGGATCCTGGTTCTGGCCAGCCGGTTGGGCCACCTGAAGCGCTTGCCCCTGAGCGAGATCCCCATCCTGGAGCGGGGTCAAGTGGGCGTGCCGGCCTTTCACTTCTCCGACCGGGGAGATGGCTTGGCGAGCTTGGTGGGTCTCCCCCCCGAGCTGGAGCAGCATCCCCATCTGCAACTGGATGTGCTCACGGAGTCTGAACGGATGTACTCCTTCTCCCCTGCTGACATCCCGCTGCAAAGCCGCTCCGGGGGCGGATCCCTCCTGGTCAAAGGGGAGCGGGTCAGGGAGTTGCGCCTGTTCTGGCCGCAGTGGCTGCCGGAAGGCGATGTGGGATAGCTCTTGGGGGAGCAGAAGATCCCTAGGACGAAGAGCCTTCCCCAGGCGAGGCCGAATCGGTCGGCGGGGAGCCGGGATCCGTCTCCGGCACTTCGGGATGGCGAACGGGCTTGGGTAGGGTGCCACCTGACCTGATAACCAAACAGCGCACGGTTTGGTGCAGCTCCTCCAGCAAAATGCTGATGGCAGAGCGGAAGTCTCGGTGGTCATCTCGCATTTGCTCCAGCATGGCGCGGATGACTTCCTGACAATCCTTCAGGATGTGCTGCTGCTGGGCAACAATCTGCACCAGTTCACTTTGTTCCTTGAGCAGCTCCCGCAGACAAGAGCGCAGCTCTTCCACATGGCTCTGCCAAAGGGCCTGTCCTTCCCGCAGCTCCATCACGCTGGTGCGCAAATCGGCGGTCGAGTCTCTTAGGGCTTCGCTGTGGCGGCGCTCGGCTTCCAGTTGCTTTTGCTGCTCCTGCTGCTGTTGGCGCAACTCAGAATTGGCCCGCAAGTTGGCTTCCGCTGCCCTGAGCAATTGAGCCAATCGAACCTCAGTAACAACCCAACGCTCTTCCGGGGAGAGAGATCGACCTCGGCCAACTCGCCTGCAGAAGTACTTCACAGTCGCTGCACCCTATACACAACTCTCTACTTTAAATCAAAGCACCATAGGACTTCAGCCCAAGCAGAGACCTGTCTATCGGGCTTTGTCCCGGCTGTTTTCTGGGTTTACCCAATGTAGCCATGATAGCGGATGCCGAATCCAGAAGTTCGGAAGACGGAGCTGCCCCTCTCCAGGGATCCCGGTCGTTCTTCTAGGATGGTGGAGAGTTTGGATAAAAGAAACCATGCCTTCACTTGCAAATCAGGTGGTGCTGATTACCGGCGCCTCTGCTGGAATTGGGGAAGCCGTCGCTCTGGAGGCGGCCAAACGCGGGGCTCGCTTGGTGCTGGCGGCCCGCCGGGAAGGGCTGCTGCGAAACGTCAAAGACTTGGTGGAGAGTCGGGGAGCGGAGGCGCTGGTGGTGCCCACCGACATGGCCGATACGGCCCAGGTGGAGGCACTGGCCCAAAAGGCTCTGGATCATTTTGGCCGGGTGGATATCCTGGTGAACAACGCCGGCTATGGCCAGATGGGGCCGGTGGAAGAGGTGGATGTGGCGGCCATGCGGCGCCAGTTTGAGGTGAATGTATTTGGCCTGCATGCTCTCACCCGTGCCCTCTTGCCCCAAATGCGGGAACGGGGCAGTGGCCGCATCCTCAACCTCAGCTCGGTGGCCGGCCAGCTGTCCATGCCTTTCAGCGGCGTTTACAACGCAACCAAGTTTGCTGTGGAGGCCCTCAGCGATGCGTTGCGGGTGGAGGTGGCCCCCTTCGGCATCAAGGTTATCTTGATCGAGCCGGGGCCGGTAGCCACCGAGTTTGGCCGCGTGGCGGAAGAAACCTTTGCTGCCGTTGTCAACCCCAACGGCCCCTACAAGGCGATCTTGGACAAGACCGCCGATCTGGCCAGCTCGTTCAGCAAAATGGCCTGGCCGGTGGAGAAGGTGGTGGAGCCGATCCTGAGGGCGATGACCGATCCTCACCCTTCCGACCGCTACACTGCTTTCACAGGGGGCAAGGTGGCGTTGGGGCTGATGCGGCTCATGCCCGCTGCTCTGGCTGACTCCATGTGGCGGCGCGTCTATGGGCTGGATCGGCTGGGATCCCCCGGCTCGGCCTAATTGCAGGCTGGTGGCGGGCATCGGATGGGGCAGGGATCCCTCAGGAGCTCATCCTTGCGGGGGTAGGGTTGTGCCTTCCAGGAGGGACAGGTTAAGTTTGTTAAAGGACTTTTAATAACCGAGCGTTCTCTTCCCTATGAACAAGCCTCTATCTCCCCAGCGCTGGCTGATCGCCCTCATGCTGGGCTTCTGTCTCTGGCAGGGATCCGGCCTGGTGCTGCAGCCTGCACCCGCCCATGCAGCTTTGGCCTCGGCCCTCACCTACGATCGCTTTTTGCGCTACGTCGAGGAGGGGCGGGTTACGGATGTGCGCCTCACGGACAACAATCTAGTAGCTGAAGTTACGGCTGTGGATCCCCAGACCCAGCATTCCACCCGCTACCGAGTGAACCTGCTGCCCAACACCGTACCGCAACTGGTGGACCGCCTCACCGAGCAGGGGATCGAAGTGGCAGTGGTACCTACCCGCAATGGCAGCGCCTTTTGGGCGCTTCTGGGCAACCTGGTGATCCCGCTGTTGTTGTTGGGAGGGTTGTTCTTTTTCCTGCGGCGTGCCGGTGCTGGAGCGGGCGGCCCTGGGCAGGCAATGAACTTCGGCAAATCGCGGGCCCGCTTTCAGATGGAAGCCAAAACCGGCGTTAAGTTCGACGATGTGGCCGGGATTGAAGAAGCCAAAGAAGAATTGCAAGAGGTGGTTACCTTCTTGAAGAAGCCGGAGCGCTTCACCGCTGTTGGGGCCAAGATCCCCAAAGGCGTGTTGTTGGTGGGGCCGCCGGGGACGGGAAAAACCCTTCTGGCCAAGGCCATTGCCGGCGAGGCAGGAGTGCCTTTCTTTAGCCTGTCCGGCTCTGAGTTTGTGGAAATGTTTGTCGGGGTGGGTGCCTCTCGCGTACGGGATCTCTTCAAGAAGGCCAAGGAGAATGCGCCTTGCATCGTCTTCATCGACGAGATCGACGCGGTGGGCCGGCAGCGGGGGGCTGGCATCGGCGGTGGCAACGACGAACGCGAGCAAACCCTGAACCAGTTGCTCACGGAGATGGACGGCTTTGAGGGCAACACCGGCATTATCGTGATTGCCGCCACCAACCGCCCTGATGTGTTGGATGCCGCTCTCTTGCGTCCGGGGCGCTTCGACCGCCAGATTACGGTGGATCGGCCTAGCTTTAAGGGGCGCTACGAGATCTTGCGGGTGCATGCCCGCAACAAGAAGCTGGCGGAAGAGGTCAGCCTAGAGGCGATTGCCCGCCGTACCCCCGGCTTTGCCGGCGCGGATCTGGCCAACCTGCTCAATGAAGCGGCCATTTTGGCGGCCCGCCGTCAGCGCATGGCCATCACCAACCAAGACATTGACGACGCCATTGACCGCATCACCATCGGCCTGACCAAGCCCCCGCTGTTGGACGGCAAGAGCAAGCGCCTGATCGCCTACCACGAGTGTGGCCATGCCCTGTTGATGACACTTTTGCCCCACGCGGATCCCTTGAACAAGGTGACCATCATCCCCCGTTCCGGCGGCGCAGGTGGCTTTGCCCAGCAACTGCCCAACGAGGAGCAGATCGACTCCGGCATGTACAGCCGCGCTTGGCTGCTGGATCGGGTGGTGGTGGGCTTTGGCGGTCGGGCGGCCGAAGAGATCGTCTTCGGCTACTCCGAAGTGACCACCGGAGCCAGCAACGACCTGCAGCAGAACACGAATCTGGTGCGGCAGATGGTGACCCGCTTTGGCATGTCTGAGCTGGGGCCCTTGATGCTGGATCCCCCCAACAACGAGGTATTCTTGGGCGGCGGCTGGATGAACCGCGTCGAGTACTCGGAGGATGTGGCCGCCAAGATCGACCGCCAGGTGCGGCAGATCCTGGAGAGCTGCTACCAGAAGGCCAAGCAGATTTTGCTGGAGCACCGCCCTCTGCTGGATCGATTGGCCGATACCTTGGTGGAACGGGAAACCCTGGATGGCGACGAATTCCGGGCGATTGTCTCAGAGTATGTGCCCATCCCGGAGAAGGTCGGCCTGCCCAGTCCACTTGCGGAAGCGGGACGGAGTCCAAAGTTGGTCTAAGGGATCCCATCTCCATTTCCAGATAGACAACTGGGGGGGTTGTTGGGGCTGGATCCCGGCAGCTGCCCCCTTTTCCTCGCGAGTTTTGGGTTGCGTTGGGCTGTCGCATGCTCTCTTCGCTCTCTGCTTTGCCGGTTCACCTTTATCGCTGCCTGAGCTGCGGTCGGGAAGGGTTGACCCAATCACCAGGGCGGGAACAGGGATCCGTGGCAGATCGGGTTTATTGTCCCAGTTGTGGCCAAATTTACCCCATCACCGCTTCTGGGGCTGTGGATTTTATCGGCAGCTCATCGGACCTGCATCTCACGCCGGCCCAAGCCATTGCCCATCTGCCTGGGTTTGCCTGGGGCTACGATCGCCTCTGGCGGCCCTGGGCTCTGTCGCTGCTGACGGGGGAGAGCTTTGGGAGCGAGCGGGAGAGTCAACTGCTGGCCGAGTTGGTGGGGGAGGGGGATCCCATCTTGGATTTGGGCACTGCCGGGGGGTACTGGAGCCGCTTGCTCCTGGCCAAGGATCCACAACGGACGGTGATCGGCCTGGACAATGCAGCAGGGGTATTGGCGGAAGCCGCTCAACAGGCACAGCCCCACTGGCAGCACTACAGCCTGATGCGGGCCCGAGCCGAACAGCTTCCCCTCGCCTCTGGAACTTTTGGGGCGGTGATCAGTGGGGCGACCTTGAACGAAGTGCCTTTGGATCCCTGTTTGCGGGAAATTGCCCGTGTGTTGAGACCGGGAGGAGCCTTTGTCTCGATGCACAGCCAGCAGGTCCAGGGATGGGGGCAGATGGTGCAGCAATGGCTGGAAGCCACCGGCCTTCATTTTTTCTCAGAAACCCAGTTGCGCGAGCACCTTCAACAGGTGGGGCTGCAGTTGGAGCGTTATCTCAGCTTGGGTTGGGTGGCCTTTGTGCGGGCGGTGCGCCTCTGATCTTGGCCGGGTTAAGTTGTGCAGTGGCCATCGAGTCGATGTCGGAGCCATTACCCCAATCCAAGTCATGCCGATCCCTGGCTCCCCTCTTCCACCAAGAGAGAGACTAGGAGTGAGGGCGCACTCTATGGGATCCACTCCAGCCCAACGCCAAAGCTAAACTCCCGATCCAAGGTCGAGTTGCGCAGGCTATAGCGAGCAGAAAGACGAAA
>NZ_JANSHQ010000210.1:0-3292 GCF_047461715.1 Synechococcus sp. R8-2
GTAAGCGGTGCGGAGCACTTTCCGGATCCATCGACGGACTTGGGGTTGAGGGCTGTACGGGGAAACTCATGGCTGAGCAACGTCGTTAAACGCAGGAAAAACAGGTTTGCCTAAAAGCAACGGATCGCCGCTTTACTTGCTGCACCAACTGCTTGGCCAACGGGATCCCTGCCGCCAATCCAGGATTCCATCCTGACTCCGATGAGCTGTGGGCTGGCCCTTCCAGATAGGCTGACACCAACTGTCGCGCATAGCTGCCGAAGGCCACCCCCGCCACCGGCCACCGGGGATCCAACAGCGGCACCGTTTGGGCGTTGGTTCCTCCTGCCAATTGCACATAGCCCGGCAGACCCATGTTCAGCACCTTCTCGGCCAACTTTAGGGCAGCTTTGCCGGTGCCAGCTCCAATATCCCCACTCATAGGCCGGCCATCCACCTGCCAGATCAACACCTCCGGCAAGGGATCCATGAGGGCCAGCAAATCCCTCAAGTAAGCCTCTAGGCCCGGACCATCGTTAAAGCTAATCGAGATGGCCTGGAGCTGAGGTAGCCAGGGCTTCAGGGATCCCCACAATTCCTCGAATGGCCTCTGGCGACCGATGCAGGTGTGAATCTCCACCGCTTGAATGCCCAGCTCGACCAAAGGCGGCAAGACTTCTGACAGAGCCACTTGGTAGCCGAAGGTAGCAATGCGCCGGTGGGGGCAAACCGGCTCGCAGCGCCCACAGCCGTAGCACAGCTCTGTCTGGATGTGGACTTGAGCAGGAAGGGCTGCCTGTGTCAAGGCATGGGGAGGACAGACTGCCAAACAAGGCTGAGGACAGTCGGCAGGACAGACGGGAGCCGTCAGCACCGCCTTGCGGAAATGGACGTCTTCGCCGTCATTGACGCTGACCATCAACCAAGGGGATCCCGCCTGGGGATCTTCGGCTTGTGCCCGTTGGATCCCTTGTTGAGCGGCCCGCACTATGGCCGGATCGGCAGCAACATCAATGCAATCTGCCCCGGCCAGCGTGTAAAGGAAAGCCAGCTCCCGAACCGAGGGCAAGTGGTGGAAACTTGCACCGCAGATCAACTTAAACCAGGTACCCTGTTGCAGCGAGGCGGTTGGCAAGGTCACAGGCACAAGAAGCCGCTAGCAGGATGGGAATCTGAGCCGCAGGCCATCTATTTGAGATGGTAGCAAAGAAATTTCGAGGATCCTGAAGAGAGGTTCAGGCGCTCTGCAGAGGTTGCCAACGAATTGACCGTTCTCGGCCCAGTTCCACCACAAACTTCACTCCCTTGTCTTCCCGACTCAGCTTCACCAGGTAGGAGAGTTCCTGTTGGCTGAACACATGCCCTTCGTAAAACCAGAACACCAACCCCTTAGCTTTTGGGGGCAAGGTGGCCCGATACTGCTCGATCAACGCCGGGAAAAAATAGGTGCGCCGCTCCGATTTGCCCAGCGTGGCAGGCCGTACCCCATGAATGCGCGTCAAATAGCTGGCCAGATCCCCGATTCCCTTACTGGAGAGGGTGACCACCTCATACCCAGCTCCGCGCAGCCGCCGCAGGTAGTGCCCTTCGGATCCCCCCTCTGGGGTTACAAAGATGGCCAAAGCCCCAGATTGCTCCAGTTGCTGCACAAACTTTGCACCTGAGCCGACCAGCAGCATAGGAAAAACTCCATTACTCGTCTAGGGTTGGACAAGCAGCCCACCTGCGCTCATTGTAACGGGATGGCGCCTGAAGCTGGGGATAGAAGCTGCCAATGGAACCCATAGAATACTGGCTATCTCCCTGTTTTGCAGAAGGGAGCGTAAAGAAGGGTTAAGATACGGGTAACCTGCTTGCAGGTCTCAACCCACAGGTGGCGGACAAAGGCGGATGGATCCCCCTAGTAGGGATGGCCTCCCCGCCACTTACACAGCGACAACAGATGAACCTCACGATGCGACGACGCGAGCTGTTGACCTTGGCGGTGGCCGGGTTGATTACAGCACCCCTCAGCTTAGCAGGAGAGCAAAGAGCAATGGCCCAACAGACTTATCCCTTCACCAAAACCGACGCCGAGTGGCGGCAACTGCTCACCGAAGAGCAATACTATGTGCTGCGCCAAGAGGGCACTGAGCCCCCCTTCCGCAACGCTTACTACGACAACAAGGCCCCAGGTATCTATGTCTGTGCCGGCTGTGGGCAGGAGCTGTTTTCCTCGGCGGCCAAGTACGACAGTGGCACCGGTTGGCCCAGCTTTTGGGAGCCGATTGCTCCCCATGTGATCGGCACCAAGACGGACTGGAAATTGTTTGTGCCCCGCACGGAAGTCCACTGCTCTAACTGCGGTGGGCATCTGGGGCATGTGTTTCGGGATGGCCCCCCACCCACGGGTTTGCGCTACTGCATCAATTCTGCTGCCCTCAAGTTCATCCCAGCCACCACTTAGAAATCCTCTTGGCTCCAGCTAAAACTGAGCCGCCTGTCTGGGTGAGCCTATGTCGGACTACACGTTCCTGGACGCTGCTTCGATTCTGCTGCGGGAGGGCCTGGAAGCTCTCTTGGTGCTGGTGGCACTGCTGGCCCTTATGAGCAAGAGCGGGCAATCGGCTCAGAAGCGCTGGGTGTGGATAGGGGGATCCGCGGGCTTGCTGGCAGCGGTGATGCTCGGTCTGCTGGTGAAGCTGTTTTTCCAGCAGATGCTCACCCACACGCGACAAGAGGTGCTGGAAGGGATCACCGGGCTGGTGGCAGCAGGTTTGTTGTTCTCGGTCAGCCTTTGGTTGCACCGCCGGGCTGCAGTGGCTTCTTGGCAAACCTTTGTGCGGGAACAGGCGCAGGCGGCACTGGCCACGGGTCAGGTTTTTTCCTTGGCTTTTCTGGCCTTTGTGGCGGTGTTTCGCGAGGGGGCGGAAACGGTGCTGTTTTATGTGGGGTTGGCCCCTTCCCTCTCGGCAAAAGATTTTTGGCTGGGGATCGGCCTGGGATCCCTGGTGTTGGTGGCACTGGCGATCTTGCTGCTGCAGGTGGGGCTGAAATTGCCGCTGGGAGTTTTTTTCCGGGGCCTAAGTCTGCTGATTTTCTACTTGGGCTTTAAGTTTTTGGGCAGTGGCCTGCACGCTCTGCAGGTGGCGGACTGGCTGCCCATCACCCCCCTGGTCGGGATCCCAAAGCTGCGCTGGCTGGGCATATATCCCACTTGGCAGACGCTGCTCCCCCAACTGGTGCTGCTGGGAATAGCTTTCGCCTTGTGGGTGAGGCAATGGCTGCGGGCTGATTCTGCTCAGAGGCTTTCTTCGTGAAAAACGCTCTCCAC
>NZ_JANSHQ010000211.1:0-9725 GCF_047461715.1 Synechococcus sp. R8-2
CCGCACCGCTGACGCGACCCGGATCCGCCTCTGCCAACTGCACTTGAAGGGCCTTCACCTCGGCAGTGTCAAACCGAAGCAAGGTTTTGTCCCGCAAAGCCAGTAGGGAGGGCAACAGGGATCCCTTCTGGGCACTGCTTAGAAGCA
The DNA here is from genome assembly GCF_047461715.1 of Synechococcus sp. R8-2. NCBI lineage: Bacteria > Bacillati > Cyanobacteriota > Cyanophyceae > Synechococcales > Synechococcaceae > Synechococcus > Synechococcus sp. R8-2. The sequence continues at coordinate 148 of NZ_JANSHQ010000211.1, forward strand.
CCACCTGTCCCCCTTCGGGCTGGGCGTAGAAGCCAGAGCCGTCGAAGTTGTCGTTGCCGATGGCTAGGCGGTAGGGATCCCCTTCTTTGGGGAAAAGGGCAATTTGGTGTCGCGGCTGATCCAGGCCAAAAGCGGCTAGGTCGGTGGCCCCCTCTAGGGTGATTTGGGGAGTGAGGCGGGAGAAGGTGTTGAGCAACTGCTCAATGGGGAAGTCCAGCGCCGCCGACTGGATGGGACCGACGATCCGCCAGTGGGATCCCTCTTCTTCTGGATTGCGCTCCAAAAGGATTTCCAAGTACTCCGCACCGCTGCCGCGAACAGGTTCCCCCTCTTTCTGTTGGCGGATTTCAATGCGGGCGATGGTGTCGGTGGCAAAGTGGAACAGCCGCGCTTGCTCCGCCTGTTGCTCCTGGCGCAGTTGCTGGATGTTGTCCAAGAGGAAGTAGCCCAGCAGACAGGCCACCGCCAAACCCAAAAGAACCCAGGTGGTTCGCTTGAACATACTGGACTCTCCTCCTACCGTCTTTGCCACCACAGGGCAGCTCCGGAACCCAGGGCCGCCAAGGGCAAAAGGACCGTCGATCCCAGCACCAGCCAGCGGAAGTTTTGACCGGTCAGGGTGAGACGGCGATCCGTGATGGATTTGGGGCGGATGGAGATCTGCTCCGTTTGCTCAGTCAGCCAGTTGAGGGTGTTCAAGAAGAGATCCCGGTTGCCCTGCTGCCGCAAGTTGCCGTTGAGGGCAAAGTTGACATTGCCGATCACCACCAGGCGGGCCTCCTGCCGGGATCCCGAGCCCTGTTCTGGGTCGGTGTCCAGACGGCGGGTTAAAGCAACGCCCAGGGTAAGGGGGCCAGGCTTGTCCTGCTCCGGATCGAACTGCAGGGGGCCACTTTCCAGGTCAGGACTGGTCTCCCCCCAGCTTTGCGGGCTGGTGCGCAGTAGGGGCGTGGCTTGGATCCCTTCGCGGGCTTCGGTTTCCACAGAGCGGGCCAGGGGGAACAGGGTCATTAGCCGCTGGGCCGCCAAGGGGGCGGTGATGGGGTGATCCCCGTAGGTAGTAACCAGGGCAACCGCCGGCCCTGTCCCCAACAGTTGGCTGACGCTGCTCACCTCAATGAGGATGTCATCCCCCAAGACCACGCCCCACTCTTCCAGCAAGGGATCCAGGCCAGCCTCCACCCGCGGCCCGATCAGCAACAGCAGCCGTCCGCCTTTCGCCAGATAATCCTGCAGTTTCTCCACCTCGCCGGGGAACAAAGCCCGCTGTGGCCCCGCCAGCACCAGGACATCCGCCTCTTCTGGGATCCCCGATTGCACCAAGTTGAGGGGCTCTACCCGATAGCCTTCCTGACCCAGGGCTGCCGCCGCCTGGGCCAGAGTTGGAGTACCTTCCCTCGCTTCCAGCCCCACTTCCCCGTGCCCTTGCACGAAATAGGCCAGCAACTCCCCTCGGTTGACCACTTTGGACAGGACGGGGGTCAGTTTGCTCTCCAGATCAGGGGCAGGGGGCTGAGGCAGTTGTTGCCGGCTTTCTCCGGCCTCCACCACCAGGGTGTTGTTCTGGGTCACCTGCAGCCGCTGAATGGTCAGGGGATCCCGGTTGGGATCCACAAACTCAAACTGGAAGCGGTTGGGGTTGAGGCGGCGATAGCGCTCCAGTTGTTCCCGCAGATTGGGATCCGGCGCAGTGGTGACCACCCAAACTTTGACCGGCTGCACCAATCCCTGCACCAATTGCCGGGTTTGGGGCGACAGGGTAAACAGGCCCTCCTCGGTGAGATCCAGCCGCAGGTCGTAGCGCACCGCCACCACATTCACCAGCACTAGAATGACGGCCATCGCCGCCACCGCCACCAGGATGTTGGCGTTGGTCTGGGTGGAACGCAGACCGAGGAAGACCCCCACCTCCTGCCGGTGGGTGATGCCCCAAGCCACCAGCAGGGCCAAACCTGTTTCCAGCATGCTCAGGGGCACAGCCGTCCAACCGGTAAAGGCGGATCCCACCACCAGGCCAATGGCGATGACGCCAATGCCCAGGATCCCTGTCCAGTCCAATAGCGCGCGCCAGTCCTTCATAATGCTCCGCACCGCTGCCGCAAACACCACACTCCTCCCATCTGACCCTAGCTCTGTTGCCAGCGCAGGCTTTCCACCGATTGCACCGTGGCAAACAGCCCCAGGACGATGATGCTCAAGAAAAGAATGAGGCTGCTGCTGCTGAGGATCCCTTGCACCCAGTTGCTGTATTGCTGCAGCAAAGATACGTGCCGCAGCGTCGCGGCAATCCAGTTCTCCTCCTGGCCGGCTGCCGCGTCGATCACCCAGAGCAACAAAATCAAGCCAAAGGTGGCCACTGCTGCGATGAGGGTGCTGTCTGTCAGAGAAGAGATAAACAACCCCAAGGCCATAACGCTACCCGCCAGCAGGGTTAGGCCCACATAACCCATCAGGGTCAGGCGGTAGTCGACTGCCGGGTTGGCGCTGCTCAGCACCAGCACATGGTAGACCAGCGGCGGCAGCAGCAGCGTGATGAAAAACACCCAGACCGCCAACCATTTGCCCAGGGCCACCTCCAAGTTGGTGATGGGAGAAGTAGCCAGCAGCTCCATCGTGCCTCGCCGCCGCTCCTCGGCATAGGAGCTCATGGTGAAGATGGGCAATAGAAATAAGGAGAGGGTGCCCAAGAGGTTGAGAAACTGCTGTGACAGGATGGTGGCCGCGTCGAAATTGTTCTCCTGGCCGAACTGGGCGAAAAGATCCACCTGCTGAGAAAAGCTGATCACCCGCACCAGAATATTAAAGAAGAAAAACCCCGCCAGTCCCCAAAACACCGCGGCCACCACATAGGCAATGGGGGAGGTGAAGTAGCCGCGCAGCTCTTTGCGAAAAATGGCAACCACTCCGTTCATGCCGCTTCCTCCAATGCGCCCTCAGATCCCTCTTGCGTAGTGAGCTGCAGGAAAATCTCTTCCAAAGAAGCCTGCGGGCGGCCTATCTCGTAGAGGTCGATCCCTGCCTGCACCAGCACCCTGGCCACCTCCGGGATCCAGCCGTCCGCGGCAGCGTTGCTCTTGAGCTGCACCTGCCAGCGGGAGGGATCCGCCGCCAAGGGCTGTAGGCTCACCACCTCCACTTGGGGCAAAGGCTGCAGGGCCGTCCGGATGGCCATTGCCTCGGTTGCCCCCACCACCAGCTTTGCCTGCTGCCGATCCTGGAGCTGGGCTGTCAGCTCGGCAGGCGTGCCAATGGCCGCCACCTGGCCGCGGTTGATGATCACCACTCGGTCGCAGGTCATGCTCACCTCGGGCAGGATGTGGGTGGAGAGGATGATGGTGTGCTCCCCCGCCAGGCTCTTGATGAGCTTGCGCACCTCGATAATCTGCTTGGGATCCAGCCCAATGGTGGGCTCATCCAGGATGATCACCGGCGGGTCGTGAACCAGAGCTTGGGCGATGCCCACCCGCTGCTTAAACCCCTTGGAGAGCTTGCGGATGAGGGTGTGGCGCTTTTCTTCCAGGCTGCACCGCCGGATCGCCTCGTCCACCCGCCTGGGCCGATCGCCAGCGCTGACCCGCTTGATCTGGGCCACAAAGTGCAGGTACGCCTCCACCGTCATGTCGGGGTAGAGGGGTGGGTTTTCCGGCAGATAGCCAATGCGCTGCCGCACCGCCATCGAGTTTTCGTGAACATCAAACCCGGCCACCCGCACCGTCCCCTCGCTGGCAGGCAGATACCCCGCCAAAATGCGCATGGATGTGGTCTTGCCGGCTCCGTTCGGCCCCAAAAAACCCATGATCTCGCCGGCGTTCACCTGGAAGGAAACATCGCGGATGGCAGTGAAGCTGCCGTAGGTTTTGCTCAGATGCTCAACTTCGATGGCACCCGCGGTTGCACGAGCAGTGGGTAAACCTGTCATCAGCAACTCCTAACCTAGAGGGTCAGCAGCGATTAGCAAACGGTCCAAGGCCGAGTTACCCCTATTCCCAAAGAGGACAAATGTCGGGAAGCAGGCTCGGGCAAGAAGGCGGGCAACAGCGCTGAGGCCACATGCCAACTTAGCATAGCGACGGCGAGGATGAGTCGAGGGAACTGGGATCCCTTTCCCCCTTTTGGTGGGGATCCATCGGTTGGCTAGTCGGCAGGGCTTGTGAGGGATCCCCACTGTTCCAGCCCCAGAACCCGGCTCTCCCCTGGATTGGCTGCCACCACCTCCCCAATGGGGAAGGCTTCGGGGAGCAGGGATCTCACCTGATTTTCCGCCTCAGGGGGGATCACCAGCACATAGCCCACCCCCAGGTTGAAGGTGCGGAACATCTCCAAGGTCTCCACCTGGCCCTGCTCTTGGAGCCAGAGAAACTCCTGTGGGATGGGCCAGCTATGGGGCTGCAGCCGCGCCGCCTGGTTGGGGGCCAAACAGCGGGGCAAGTTTTCCGGGATCCCGCCGCCGGTGATGTGGGCCATGCCGTGGATGGCGATCCCTGCTGCCTGCAGCCGCTGCACCGCCTGCACGTAGATGCGGGTGGGGGTGAGGAATACTTCCGCCAAAGGCCGATCCCAGCCGGGAGGCCGGTGATCCCAGCGCCAACCCCGGTCGGCCACAATCCGCCGCACCAAGCTGTAGCCGTTGCTGTGTAGGCCGCTGCTGGGCAAAGCCAACAACCGATCCCCAAGCTGTACCCGCGACCCATCCAGAATGGCCGCCTTCTCCACAATTCCCACACAAAACCCGGCCAGGTCGTACTTCCCAGGGGGATAAAACCCCGGCATCTCCGCCGTTTCCCCGCCCAGCAGTTGGCAGCCCGCTTCCTGGCAGCCCGCCAAGATGCCATCGATCACCTGCCACAGGGCTTCTGGCTCCAGCTTGCCGGTGGCCACATAGTCCAAGAAAAACAGCGGCCGGGCCCCCACCGTCAGCACATCGTTGGCACACATCGCCACCAGATCGACGCCCACCCCCTGGTGCTGACCCCACTGCTGGGCAATGTCCAGCTTTGTCCCCACCCCATCGGTGCCCGCCACCAACACCGGCGCTTGATACCCTGTCGGCAGCTCAAACAGGCCGGCAAAGCCGCCGATGCCACCCAAGGTTTCTGAAGAACCTGAAGACGGAACTTGAATCCGTTCAACGCGCTCGCGGATCCCCCTGACAAAGGCCTGGCCCAGATCGATGTCAACCCCTGCTGAGCGGTAGTCCAAGATGCCGAAACCCCTTATGCTATCAAGACTTGGGCTCCTGTGTCCGACCGTACAAACGGGTCAACTCAGAAACCTATGGTACATTAACTTCTGTTTTAACCGTCGCCTTGGAAGTTGTACAGGATTGGAGAGGAGCGCGGCCTCATGCGAAATTGGAAACAGCTTGGACAGGGACTGGATCCCGCCCGCAAAATGGGCTTGGTCAGCTGTCTCTGTGTCACGGCTTTGGGCTTGCCGGCAGGCATGTTGGGCGGCTTGACTTCGCGAGCACAAGCCTCAACGCGAACCGGATCCCTGAGCACCCGAGCAGCGGAGCTGTCACCTGCATCCAAATTGCCCTCCCCGGCCACCGACCTCGTTCCCCCTTCCCAACCCGCCACTGCTGCCGCAGCCCCAGTCAGAACGCTGCCGAGAACCCCCCAAACCCCTATCTCCGACCACAAAGGTCTTGCCCCTGCCAAACTGGGTACCCTGAACTTGGATCATTCTTTGAACCGAACTCGCCAGGCGATCCTGCCCCGTCGAGCAGAAGAACCCATTCTCAAGATCGGCGAACAACAGCAGCACACCAGCCAGCCCATCTCCACCCTCTACGACTATCAGATGGACGGGCAACAGGTGGTTACTGTCTATGTGCGGGATCTGCCCATTGTCAGTTTTGTCGAGCACCCTGGGCTAGAACCACCGCTCATGCGGGCCAGCACCCTTGTGGCCCAGCTCAACCAAATGGCCCAGGGATCCCTGAAAGACACCACCATCACCTTAGGTTGGGCAGATCTGGAATTGGCCGAACAAGGCTTGGGTGTTCCTCTCTACACCATTCAGGTCAACAACAAGGAATTGCTGCGCATCGACGCTGGAGTGCTGTTGATCGATAACCAGCGCCCGGTGGATGTGGCTGTTTTGGCCGCCAACCGTCTCCGCCGTCTGCTGCTCGATGCCCCGCCCATTTCAGCTCCGGCCCTGCCTCAACCGGCTGCTCTGACCGCCAAAGCCGCTGTTGCAGGTTCCAAGCCGAAAACAGCCCCTCAACAGGAACCCGCCCCTGTCCGCGTGGTTGGGCCTGTGCAAGAGGGCATTGCTTCTTGGTATGACCTGCACCCAACCCGCCATGAGATGACGGCTGCCCACCCCACCCTGCCCTTTGGCACCGAGGTACGGGTGACCAACCTGAAAAACGGCCGCCAGGCTGTCGTGCGCATCAACGATCGCGGCCCTTTTATCCCCGGTCGGATCATCGACCTCTCCCTGCGGGCGGCAGAGGTGTTGGGGATGGTGCGCTCGGGGCTGGCACCTGTGCGGGTGGAAGTGGTGCAACGCTAGCTAGGGCACGGGCGAAAAGCGCTTGGAATCGGGGGAATAGCGCCAAGAAATGCCGTCGGGATCCCGGCTGCGGCTCCACTCCGGAAACCCGGTTTTGAATTTCCAGTAGGTAATGGCGGAAACCACCACCCCCAACCGTTCCGCCAACTGAGTCTGGTTAAGGGGGCGCAGCGGTGCCCGTGGCGCCGTAACGGCGGTGGGGCTGGGTGTGGGGGCAGAGCCTGCCGACTCTTGGGGGGCCGTGGCTGCAGGGGTGGGCGCTTCCTCCTCCAACCGGTGACTACGGCTGGGCTCCTGGGGACGCAGCAGGCTGAACTGGCTCAACAGGCCGACATTTTCCAGGTTTAAAAGATTTTCCAGGTTAGAGGTTTGGTGGATCAGCTCCAGCTCACGGCGAAACTCATCCTCCAGCACCTGCAGATAGTGCTCCCGCTTCTGCTCCGACTCGGCATCCTTGAGCAGACCCAAGGCAAAGCTGAGGTTCGAGAGGGGCTCGCTCAGATCCTGCAAGAATTTCTTGAACAGAGTGCCCTTCACCTCCGAGAACTGCTGCAGCTGCTGCAGTTTTTGCCGCAGCTCTTCGATTCTTTTTTCTTCCAGCTTGCGGTTCTCGAGGCTCTGGCGGTGGTTGTGCAGGGCAATTTCAATGGTGGTGTAGAGTTCCCGCTCTTTGAAAGGCTTGATGATGTAGCCGAAGGGTCGGGTCTCCTTGACGCGGGAGAGGGTGTCTTCGTCGGCGTAGGCCGTCAGATGCACCACCGGAATGTTGAAGCGCTCGGTGATCCGCTTGGCGGCTTCTATGCCATCGATATCGCCTTTTAGGACGATATCCATCAAGACCAAGTCCACCGGCATCTCTTCCAGCCTTCGGATTGCTTCTTCCCCGGAAGAAGCAATGGCGGGCACAGCGTAGCCAAATTTTTTCAGAACGTTGGCAATGTCCTTGGCGATGATCTTCTCGTCTTCGACGACCAGGATACTGCCTTTGACAAGGGGTGGAACTCTCTTCAAGGCTCGCTCCTCGGAAAGGTAATGATGAAGGTGGTACCCGGTTTGCTCCTCAATTGTATCTTGCCCTGTAGCTGATCGGTGAGGGTTGCAACCAGTTGTAAACCCAGAGATTGAGTTTCCTTGAAGTCAAAGTTCGGGGGCAAGCCAACGCCATTGTCGGAGACTCGCAACTGAGTATATTTGCGGGTTTGGCTGAAATGAATCTCTATCTCCCCGCTGCGGCCCTTCGGGAAGGCATACTTGAGGCTGTTGGTCACCAACTCGTTGATGATCAGGCCACACAAGACCGCATCGTCCAGGTTGAGGCGGATCCCTTCGGCGCGGATGTTGGCGCGAATGCTCTCGGGGTTTACCCCGTAAGAGTGAAAGAGGTTGGAGATCAAATTGTGTAGGTACTGCTTGAGATCCACAGCGGCCAGATTGTTGGATTGGTACAAACCTTCGTGGATCAAAGACATGGCTTGAATACGGCTGCCGGCATCCTTAAAAACGCGGGCGTACTTGCGGCTTTTGATTTGGTCAGCTTGGAGCCGCAGCAGGCTGGAGATGATTTGCAGGTTGTTTTTGACGCGGTGGTGAATCTCCCGCAGCAGGACTTCTTTTTCCTGAAGGGCAGCTTGGATCTGCAGCTTTGCCCGTTTTTCTTCGGTAATGTCTTCGCAAATGCCGATGATGAAGAGGTTTTTGCCCTCGGGATCCCGGACTGCAGAGACTGCCAGGCGGCACCAAACCACCTTTCCGCTGCGGTGGATGTAGCGTTTTTCCAGGTGGTAGCGATCCCGTTGGCCGTTCAAAACCTCCTGGAAGAGTTGCCAATCTTCCTGAATGTCCTCGGGATGGGTGAGGTCGCAGAAGCTCATGTGGGTCAGTTCGGCAGCGCTATAGCCCAAGATCTCTTCCAGAGCGGGGTTCACTTTTAGGTAATGGCCCCGATGATCGACGATGGAAATGCCCAGGGCTGACTGCTGGAAGATGCCCCGTAAACTCAGCTCACTTTGGCGAAGGGCTGCCTCGGCTTGCTTGCGCTCGGTAATGTCCAAAATCTGGCTTAGAAAGTAGCTGGGATCCCCTTGGGCCGTGCGCACCAGGGTGATGCGAAGAATGGCATAGACTATTTGGCCGTTCTTGTGGATGTAGCGTTGTTCCTGTTCGCACTGATGCACCTGGCCGGCCAGCAGGCGGTTGCTGTTTTCCAGAGTGGTGGCGATGTCGTCGGGATGGGTGATGTCGAGGACGGTTTTCCCTTTGAGATCCTCCAGGGTGTAGCCCAGGGTTTCGGTAAAAGCGGCGTTGATTTGCAAATAGGTGCCATCCACGTGGGTCATGGCCTTGGCAATGGGGGCCCATTCAAAGGATTGGCGGAAGCGTTCTTCACTTTCTTTGAGGGCAATTTCTGCCTCCACGCGGGCGCTGATGTCGATCACCTGGTTGAGAAACTGGGTGGGCTGTCCTTCCTCGTCGGTGAGCAGGGTGGCCTGAAACAGCACATGAACAACCTGGCCGGAACGGTGGGTGTAGCGAATCTGGCGCTGGCTGACAGAGACCTTCCCTGCCAGCAAAGCCTCATTGGCCCCCAGCAGTGGGTTGACATCTTCGGGGTGGAGAATGTCCAGTTGTTGCCGATGTTTCAATTCTTCGGGGGTGTAGCCGACAATCTGGGCAAAGGCATCGTTGACCTGGATAAATCGCCCCTGCAAGTCCACAAGGGCAATTCCATTGGGGGCCAGCTCAAAAATCTGCCGAAAATGGTTGGCGCTTTGTTGCCAGGCTTGCTCTATACGACGCCGTTCGGCTTCCAGTTGCTTGGACTCAGTGATGTCTTCGACGATCCCTGCCACCCGATAGATTTTGCCCTCTTTGTCGGCGATGGGAAAGGTGCGTTCTCGCAGCCAAATCAGGCGGCCATCGGTGCGATAAATGCGGAAGACAACATCGGTGGATTTGCCCTCCGATTGGGCTTTGAGGATGGTGGGGAACAACCAGCGGTCGTCGGGGTGGATCTGGCGGATCCAGGCTTGGGGGTTGGCGTAGGCCTCTTCGGCGGA
>NZ_JANSHQ010000212.1:0-923 GCF_047461715.1 Synechococcus sp. R8-2
CCGTCCCGCTAACGCGATCGGGATATTCGCAACCTCATTTTTGGCCTTTGAGATCCTGAAACGAATAAAGTTTAGTTGCAAACCTAACTTTCTCAGGGGGCACGCAGCTGAGAAAAGTTGAACCGAGTCCTGATAGGCTGAAGAAAAGTTGGGATCCCTGCCATGTTCTACCTGCCGGTCTCGCTGCTGTTGTTTTTCATGCTGGTGTTGCTGCTGCCTTTCCTCTGGCTGGGGCTGGCAGTGGATGTGGTGGCGCTGGCGGTGGGAAAGCTGGGGTTCTCGCGGGAGGGAGCGCTGTTACTGCTGCTGGCCATCCTGGTGGGCAGCTCGGTCAATATTCCCCTCTATCGGGTGAAATGTGAGGTGACGCTGGTAGAAGACCTAGCTAGCTTGTGGATGCGGCAGTTCTGGGGGATCCCTTTGACCAAGCTTTCCCAGGAGACGGTGATTGCCTTAAACGTGGGCGGGGGGCTGATCCCGGTGCTCTTGGCCCTATACCAATTTGGGCGGGCCGACAGCGTGCTGATCCTGGCGGTGACGGCGCTGGTAACCTTGGTCAGCTACTATGCTTCCCACGTGGTGCCCGGGATCGGCATTCAGATGAATCCTCTAATTGCCCCAGCTACAGCAGCCTTGGCCGCTTTGTTCTGGGCTGGGGATCAGGCGCCAGCGGTGGCCTTTGCCGGCGGGGTTTTGGGTACCCTTATCGGGGCGGATCTCCTGCACTTGCCGGAGGTGTTGCGGCGCAATTGCTCAGGCATTCTCAGCATTGGCGGGGCCGGGGTTTTCGATGGTATTGCCCTCTGTGGCTTGTTTGCCCTGCTGCTGAGCTAAACCAGCAAATAGGTAAGGGAAAGGGTGATGGATTGGGCGGGATCCAGCCAACGCAAGTCGGGATCCCCTAAGGACTCCGTCCCGCTGGC
>NZ_JANSHQ010000213.1:0-2984 GCF_047461715.1 Synechococcus sp. R8-2
CCAGCGGGACGGAGTCCTTAGACCTTACGTGAAGTCGGCAAAAGCTGCAACCATGGCCGGATCCTTGCCCAGGGCTTCTGAAGCAGCAGTGGATCCTGCCAAGTTCGTTGATTACTCTATGAATCCAGCTAATCCTGGAAATCAAGGCAAGTGGATTGCCTTTGCAGAGCTTGGCTATGATGTCAGTACACCAGAGGGAAGAAGGGTGGGATTTGCTCACATTCTGCAACAGGTTACTGCTGCTCTGCCTTGCGCCTTAGCCGGGGATCCGTTTCCAACACCCTATGGAAGCCGCTATCGATCAAGATTGAAATTTTGGGCCTCAATCAGAAAAAAGGCACTTTAGTGACCGTGTGGCAGGTTGATAAGGAAAGTTTAATCCCTCGTTTGGTCACCAATTGGCTAGAGGTACACAATGATGAGTAAAACCACTTCTAGAATCAAGCCATACAGTAGAGTCAAAACTGTGGCAGATGTCAAGGAGTATTTCAGCGAGACCACTATTCCTGCTGGAACTCAGGGATCCATTGTGGAATGTTACTCAGATCCCACTGAAGGCTATGCGGTTGATTTAGCGGTTCCGGATTTGAGCTTGGTAGGAGGTTTTCGATATTTTAATCTCATTCTTTTTCCCGATCAGTTTGAAGTCATAGATCCCGAAACATGAAGTATCCAATGTTGAATGGACGTTCCCTCTACCCCACCAGGTCAAGCCAGCGCAGGTAGCCCTCCACCAGTTGGGATCCGGCTAGAGCGGCTACCCCTCCGCCCATAGCCAAGTAGGGGCCGAAAGGGATGGGCTTTCCCAGGCGGGCCCGCCCCTTGGTCATGGCCAGCAAGCTAGCCAGCAGGCCAAACCCGGAACCCAAAAGAAGGGCCACCACCACCCCCTGCCAGCCCAACCACATGCCGATCAGGGCCAACAGCTTGCCATCTCCCCCGCCCATAGCCTCCCGCCCCAAGACCCAACGGGCCAAGAGGCCAATGCCCTCCAGCAGCCAGAGGCCCAGCACAGCTCCTGCAATCCCTTCCACCAGTGACAGGCCTGTAGCGGCCAGGGATCCGGATCCCTGGAGCCACGGCAGAGCCAGGCGGGCCAAAAGCCCCACCACCAGGCCTGAACGGGTCAGCTCCTCCGGCAGCAAAAAGGTATCCAGATCGATGAGCGCCAGGGCCAACAGCCAGCTCAACAAGATGCAGGTGAGGATCCCTTGGGCAGAAAACCCCAAAGCGCCGATGCTGAGGGCAAACAGGCCCATTGTCAACGCCTCAACGGCAGGGTAGCGCCAGCTAATCTGCGCTCCACAATGGCGGCAGCGACCGCGCAGCAACAACCAGCCTAGGATGGGAATGTTCTCCGTGGGGCCCAGCGGCGTCTTGCAGCTTGGACAATGGGATCCGGGATGGAGCAGAGAAAGACCCTGCGGCAGGCGATAGACCACCACGTTCAAGAAGCTGCCCACACAGGCCCCCAGCACCAGCACCAGCACCCAGCCCAGTAGGCGCAGCTCCCAGGTGCCGTTCGCATCAGCGTTGCTCAGCCACATCATGCGAGCGTTGCGCAGTAGGGGAGAACCTCGAGCATGGCAGCGATTCCCATCGCGTCGGCAGGACGGAGTCCCTAAAGGCAGAAAAAGGAAGGATCTGCTCTGTCAGCGTAGCTCCTTGTGCCTCACCGCAGCGGCTCCAATTGCTGCAGCGGAATAAAAGTTTCCTGGGGCAGCAGGATGGGGAACTCGGAAAAGATCAGATCCCCTCGCAGGGTACGGCGGTGAATAACTACCCCCCGCGGAGGTTGCTCCAGCACTTCCGGTCGATACTGCAGATGAAATTGATAAATCTGGCGAGCCGCTTGAAGCAGAGCGCTGTCCATGAGCTGTTTTCCTTGCCAAATTCACAACTACCCTAACGACATTCCCATCGCGTCGGCGGGACGGAGTCTTTAGACCTTTTGGGATCCCCAAAGTTCTGTCTGCCATCCCTCAGACTTTTTTAGAACGGTTAAGGCTTCTGAAAAGCCGAGGATCCCCTGAGCCGAACACCTGCTGCTTCCCAAAAGACAAGTCACCCGCCCCCGCCAGCCTAAACTTAGGATATCGCCGCCGAGGACTTATGGGTCACCTCCGCCCACTCAATTCTCGATGTCTGTCCAGGAATGGAGGCCATAGAGCACTCTGGAGTTGTCGGCAGCCAGCCTAAGACAGTTTGACGTCAGGGCTGGGGGAGATCAAATCTGGGCCGATGCTGTAGGAGGAGCCACGGTAACTGGGTTTGGGATTGAGCTTGTCTTGAAAGCGGGTGATGATCTGGATGGTGCGCTGTACATCCGCCGGAAAGATCACCACCAGGTCTCCGGGTTCGGCCTTTTCCAAAGCGGTTTCGATGGCAGTTGCCTCATCCAAGATTTCCTGCAGACGATCCCCTGCCTTTTCCTGTTCCCAACCCTGCCGGATTAGGGCGGCCACCTCGCCTGGTTCCCGTCCTCGCCGGTCATCATCTTCTTTGACAATGGCTCGGTCGAACATGCGCGCTGCCAAGACTCCCAGCTCTCGTAGGTCGCTGTTGCGCCGATCCCCAGGCCCGCCGATAACCCCAATTTTTCGTTGGCAATCCCAGCGCTCTAGGGTACTTTGAATGGCCTCGTAACCTGCCGGGTTGTGGGCATAGTCCACCAGCACTTGGTAGCCCCCCACATCGAACAAGTTGAGGCGACCAGGGGTTTGGGCCACAGAACTGGTGAAGGTGCCCAGTGCCATGCGGATGTCGTCGATGGAAACCCCGTGCAGGAAGGCTGCCAAGGTGGCGGCTAGGGCATTTTGGATCATGAAGCTGGCTTTGCCGGAGAGGGTGAGGGGAATGTTGCTGACATCTTCGATGCGCAGTTTCCAGCCCCGTTTCAAAATGGAGATGTGGCCCTCTTCATAAACAGCCGCCGTGCCCCCGGAAGCAATGTGCTTTTGAATGAGGGGATTTTCCGGGTTCAT
>NZ_JANSHQ010000214.1:0-5226 GCF_047461715.1 Synechococcus sp. R8-2
GTCGGAGTCGGGTAGTTTACGGAGACCCCGGGGCGGAAAAAGTCGTTTCTAGCCGCCTGTATCTCTCCTCCAGGAGAAGGACTTGGACTGTTGAAGCTCGCTGCAGGAGCAGGTTTGCGGGTATGGGCGGTACAAGATTCGAACTTGTGACCCCTTCCGTGTGAAGGAAGTGCGCTACCACTGTGCTAACCGCCCCTAGATACCACTCTAGCAGCTATCGACTAGAGCAGGATCTCTATATTACCACGTCAGCGATTGAGCCAGAGGATTCGGATCGGCATGGGAGATGGCTAGAGATAGCCGGGATCCGGCCTGAGGGCTACAGTAAGGGTCAGGGAGCTGTGGGGTGCTATGGCCTACTCACCGACCGAAGAGGCAATTGCTCTGCTCATTGATTTGGCAGAACGAGGCGAGATCGATCCCTGGGACGTGCAGGTCATCGAGGTTATCGATCGCTTTCTGGCCCGTATGGCTCCCACCAGCAGCAGCCATGACCTGTCTGAGTCGGGACAAGCCCTGCTCCACGCTGCCATGTTGGTCTATCTTAAGGCGATGGCTTTGGCAGAACCAGAAGCAGAAGAAAGTGAGCCCAGCCCGGTGGAGGTAGAAGTGGATCCCTGGCCAAGCTGGTCTTTGGCGCACTTGGATCGCGTGTTGCAACCCAGGGCAGCACCCCGTCTTCAACGTACCCGGCCCATCACCCTCAAAGAACTCATCGCCCACCTGCAAGAGCTGGAAACCCTGCTGGAACACAAGCCCGAAGCTGCCCCAAAGCCGCTGGCCCAACGGATTTCTCGCCAGCAAGCGCTGTCGGCCATCACTCAGCTAGCCCACCCGGAAAACCTTTTGGAAACCACCGCCGAGCTAGAATCTCTGCTGGCTCAGCTTTGGCAGCAGGGTCTGACCCAGATCAGCTTTGTCGATCTCCAGCAACACTTTTGCCAAAAAAGCTATCAAAACGGCAGCAGCGGGACCATTCACCCCATTCAAGTCTTCTGGTCATTGCTGCTAATGGCTGCCCGCTCTCAGGTGGAGCTGTGCCAAGAGGAGTTCTACGGCCCACTGACCATCCGACCCTGCACAACTGAGGGCCTGGCAAAGTAGATCCCGCCCTTGGGATCCCCTTCATCTGCCAAGGTGAACTCTAGAGAACTTTTCTGGCCGTGGTCGGGCCATCCACCTCTAGGCTTCTGAGCTGGCGTCTGAACCTGAGGATGTCAAGCGCTCTTCTGCGCCGATCTGGCAAACGGAGAACTCAATCCGTGCCTTCAGCATCGTGCCGGGCACGATCCGCCCGTTTGAGATCTTCCCCACTGGAGCGCACCGGCAGCTCGGCAGGAGCCTCCCGATCCAGGTAGTAATCCTCCACGAGGCGCTCGCTGCTGGGATGATCTTCTCCTTCGGTAGGCAACAGTGGCGGATGCAGCAATTCAGCCGGAGGGCAGTCTTCTGAGGTGAGCAAATCTGACGTGCTGAGCATCCCCTTGGGAATGGTGGAAAGGCGCTGAGCAACAGCTCCAATGCTTTCCAGGCGAATCATCTCCTCCCAGGAGCAGATCTCCTCCTCATCTTCTGTCTCGTAGCGAACTAGGATGGTGTCCCCTTCGATATCGAGGATCTTGGCCCGTTCCAGCCAGCGTCCCTGATCCCGCAGATAGATCCACACATCCTTGCCTTCGCGGCTGAGTTGATAGATCCTACGATGAAGCACGGTCCCCTCCTGAAGTGAAAGATCCGAGTGAGTTGTGGGGGCTACCCAGCTCATCCCTCCATCTTAGCGGCTGGACACCGAGGCTGTATGCCTTTCCCGAGGCCAGACAGAGTCTCTTTAGGTTGGGTCGGTTTCGGCCAGAGAGACCCCTTCCATCGCCAAGGCTGTCTCCGCTTCTTCTGCCTGCACATCCCGCAGAAAGGATTCCAGAGAGGCATGGGCTTCCGCCTCCAGTTCTGCTCCGCCAAGGGTCATGCTCTCTTCCGGCAGCCAGCCCAAAAACGGCAGGGGCAAGAGGGTAGAAAGGTTGGTCAGGATCAGCAGCAGCCCCAGCCGGCTGAAATCGGTCTCCGTTACCCCCAGCCCATGCATCAGCAGGGATCCCAGCTCTTGGGAGAGAAACCCCGCCAAATTAAAGGCCGACATCAGCAGAGCAAAGAGGGTGGCCTCGATCCCAGGGGGGCAGAGGCGGGCGGCCAAGACCAGCACTGGCATAAAGGCAATTTGTCCTGCCACCGTCAGCACCAGGCTGTCCCCCAAGCTAAACCAATGATCGTCGATACCCCAATCCCGGTTGAGGTGATAGACCAAGATAAGGCTGGTCAGGCCCAACCCTGCCGAGATCACGGTCATCCAGCCGAACAGGGGCCGCAGTGGGATCCGCCGCAGATACACCTGGAAGATCCCTACCCCCAGCAAACTGGCGATGCTGGTAACCAAGCGCACCTGACCCAAAAATTCCGGCCCAAAGCCGAGATCGTTGGTGACAAAGTAAAAAAGAGCCGCATCGGCGCTGGGAGTGGCCTGCCAAACGAACACAAACAGCACCGGCAGCAAAATGCTGGGTTGCCGCAGCGCCCGCCACACCTGCCCCACCTGTTGTTGCAAGGGATCCCAGCCCTGGGACAACGCCACCGGTTGATCGGCAATAACCCAAGCTGCCAGAGCAATGAACAACGGCAAAAAGGCCGTCAGCCCAAACACCACCTGCGGCGGATAATGGGCTAAGAGCGCTCCTCCCAAATAGGCGGTGAGCAGGGATCCCAAGGCCGTTGCTCCCCAAGTTAAAGATTGCAGCGTGCCTGTCCCCGCCCAGTCACTGCCGTGTACCCGCTCCACCACCAGCGAATCTACGATTACATCCCCTACCGCCACCGCCAGGGATCCCAAAACCATCCACAGGGTGGCCAGCCCAGCCGTCGGCGCCCACAGAGCCATTCCCAGCCAAGCCCCACACCCCAGAAGCCCTGACAACAAGAGGTAGGGACGACGCCGATAGCCCGCCACCGGTACAGTATCCGACAGCAGGCCGTAGAGGGGCTTGAGGATCCAGGGGCTCATGGCAACGCCCATCAACGCCGCCACCTGAGACGGGCTGAGGCCCAAGCTATCCTTCAGGTAAAAGCTGGTGGCCAGCCGTGCCAGCCCCACCGCCCCCTGCACAAAGTACACCAAGAGGATTCCGAACAATTCCGGCGTCCAGTGGATATCCCGCAGCGGGGTCAGGGTGGATTGGTGCAGCCGTTGCAGCAGAGGATGGATCATGAGCGGTCGCAGTGTAGCGAGATGTTAGTTGGTGCGGTGTTGCCTTGGCAACAGCAAAACCATAAGAATCTTAACAGTCTCTTCACCTTAACCTGTCCAACTGGCTTCCGGCTCCGACCTCCTTGGACGGGTTGCGCTTCCCAGCGCTCTTTCTGCTCAACCCAGCCGAGCTACAAAATCTACAAAATAATGAGGTCGAAATGAGGTCGAAAGCTGATCCCCGGGTGCTATGCCATCCAGCCAAGGGCGGGGATCCCAAGAAGTCCAGCATGCTTTCGTCCCATGTTGACCGGCCCAACCCCACCTCGGCGGCACCTGAACCCGCAACTGCAGCACCAGGCAGGGCAGTAGAGACGGGAGACAAAGGCATTCCGAAGCTATGATGAACAGGGATGGCTCTGAGTTTCTACCTACATCTTTAACTGGGTCTGTTTTCAGGCTGTGCTGACTGCTTCTTCTGCCGGTTCTGCGGTTGATGCCATTGCTCCTTTTGCTCCACAAGTCTGGAGCTGGCGCGGACATGCCATTCGCTACGTGGTGCAGGGATCCGGATCCCCGCTGGTCTTGGTGCATGGATTTGGGGCTTCCATCGGCCATTGGCGGCACAACATCCCCGTGCTGGCTGCGGCAGGATACCGGGTCTATGCCCTGGATTTGCTGGGGTTTGGCGGCTCGGCCAAGCCTGCTCTCCCCTACACCTTGGATCTGTGGGCGGAGTTGCTGGTGGATTTTTGGCAGCAGCACATTCAGCAGCCTGCTGTGTTTATCGGCAATTCCATTGGTGCCTTGCTCAGCTTGATCATGGCCGCCCGGCATCCCCAGTTAACGGCAGGAGCAGTGTTGCTCAACTGCGCCGGGGGGTTGAACCATCGCTCCCATGAGCTCAGCCCGATTTTCCGCCTTTTCATGAGTGTTTTCACCGCTCTGGCGGCTTCTCCGGTGACGGGGCCGTTTTTGTTCGATCGGGTGCGGCAGCGGCAGCGTATCCGCGCAACTCTCAAGCAGGTGTACCGTAACCCCGCCGCCATTACGGATGAGCTGGTGGAGATTCTCTATGCCCCTTCCTGTGATGTGGGCGCTCAGCAGGTGTTTGCCTCGATTCTCACCGCTCCCCCCGGCCCAACTCCTGAAGCCCTATTGCCTCAGGTGCGCTGCCCGCTGTTGGTGCTCTGGGGAGAGGGGGATCCCTGGACGCCCATTCAACGGGGTCGCGGCTTTCAAAACCACGTGAAAGGGATCGACTACCAGTTCTTGCCCATTCCCAATACAGGCCATTGCCCCCACGACGAGCGCCCAGAGGTGGTCAACCCTCTGATTTTGAGCTGGCTGCCCAGGGCCTTTGCGGCGGTCTAAGCTTTTTTGGAGGTTCCTTTGCCGGAGAGGCCCAACCAACCTCGGATTTTGGCCATCCAGACTTGAAGGGGTGAAGGCTGGGGGCGGATCGCCACCTGGATCGGCTCGTCTTGGAAGTCCTTGTCCTTGAGGCGAAACCCAAACTCCAGGTCATCTTTCACCTTGCCGAGACGGGGAAACAGCCTGACGGCTGCTTTTTTGAGTTCTTCCTCGTTTTGGAAAATGGCTTGGTGAATGGCGCTGGAACGTCCCACTGCCAGGGATCCCACCGGCAGCCAAGGGTTGGGCTGGCCAGGCGCGGGCTGGCGACGGCGGGCAAAGATGTTGAACTCCGGCATCCCCTTGGCTTTCAGCTCGTCGTACCGTTTGGCGGCTTCCTTGCGCTTGGCAGTGTTGGAGCTGGCCGGTTTTTTCTCAGGCTTGGATTTGCGGAAACCCTTAGACTGACTCATACTTGGGCTGACGAGAGGGGGGATTTTTGCAGCTTAGCGCAGATCGGATCCCCTTCTCTGCCGGGGATCCCTTGTCATCATTGTTCGTAGCCGGCGTGCTATACTTGTTGAGCTTCGGCGGGCGGTTAAAGGGGCCTGTCAGTCGGGATGTAGCGCAGCTTGGTA
>NZ_JANSHQ010000215.1:0-1141 GCF_047461715.1 Synechococcus sp. R8-2
AGATGGACTTGCTCATCTCCACTACCCAAACCTGGTTGCAGCAGCGCCCTGATGGCTTTGTCGGTGGCAATATGTTTCTCTACTACAGCTTGGAGCAGACCAGCGGCCCCAATTTCAAAGGGCCGGATTATTTTGTGGTGTTGGGCGTGCCTAAAGGCGAGCGCAAAAGCTGGGTGATTTGGGAGCAGGGCAAAGGGCCGGACGTGGTGATTGAGCTTCTTTCTCCCAGCACTGCCCAGGAGGATAAAACAAGCAAAAAGCAACTTTATGAGCAGATTATCCGGGTGCCGGAGTACTTTTGGTTTGACCCGTTTGAGCCAGAGGACTGGGCAGGGTTTCGGCTGAGGGGCGACCGCTATGAGCCAATTCAAGAGGATGCCGAGGGTTGCTTGCCGAGCGAGGTTTTGGGATTGTACCTAGTGAAGTGGGAGGGCAGGTTTCGGGACATCGAGGCCACCTGGATTCGCTGGGCCACTGCTGCTGGGGAACTGGTACCCACCGAGGCCGAACTGGAGCGGCAAAGGGCTGAGCAGGCCGAACAACGGGCAGGGCGCCTGGCCCGGAAGCTACGAGAGCTAGGGGTGGATCTAGACGCAGTGTAAGCGACTGAGCTCAGGTCTCCTGTAGACCAGGCAAAGCTTAGCCCAAGAAAAAGGGTGGATCCCTAAAAAGCCTGCAACAACACAGGCAGCTTTTGGACAGCAGGCCGTAATCCCCTAGGAAAGCGCTCCCGTTTTAGGGGATAGCGATAGTTCAGTTGGGGAATGAGCCTCTCCCATTGCCAGGGGTTCAAGCCCGCCACCACGGAACAAGAGGGTTCCCCAGATAGATCCCACCTTTCTTCCAAGAGCTTTAGAGTTACGTTGCCCAATGCATTTGTCAATATCTGGCTGGCTCGCTGGGGATCCGGATCCCCTAGGAAGATCAAGGCATAACCCTCTGGACGAGAGCTGCGTAAAATTGACTCCAGCAAGCTCTCCAATTCTTGGATAAGCTGCTCTGTCTCCATCTCCCAATAGGGGAAAAGGCCCACGTTGATCTTACTCAAGCGGATCCTTTCTGATTTAGAGATTTCTGTTAGGCCATCTCTAACCACTAGCCAGTTCTCAGAAGGACTCAGCCAAACTCCTGTGTAATCGAC
>NZ_JANSHQ010000216.1:0-10630 GCF_047461715.1 Synechococcus sp. R8-2
TCCTAGTTTGAATCGAAATGACTACAACACCTACTAACAAGTAGACCTGAACAGAAATCCGGCGCGGTTAGGAGCCAAACTGCAAACGGTAAACCTCTTCCTCTTGATCGGTCTCCACCTCCAAATCGGAGGTAGCATAGGCTACACACAGCAGCACAAACCCTTGGGCCTGCAGTTCTGGCCCAATCCCCATTGCCTCTGTCTGAGTCACAGATCCCGACCTCAGCCGCCCCGCACAGGTAGTGCAAACCCCCGCCTGACAAGAGGAAGGTAGCTCTATCCCGTGCTCCAGAGCAGCTTGTAGAAGCGTCTGATCCGCAGAGGCGGGGAAGCGGTAGGTTTGGCCGCGGTGATGAAGGGTTACTTGATAAGCCGTAGCAGACATCAGGAACGGGCTCCCGACGGAGTACGGGTCACCGTCAGAGACTGTGGCTGGCGCATTTTCTTCACCAGAGCCTGGATCTTTTTGGCTCCTTCCTTTTGCAGGTCGGCGATGTAGTGGCCTTTGAGCCGCTCCGCCTCAGCTTCATCGGAGAAGGGGCCGTAGTAGTAGGTACAGTCCTCGGTGGTGATCTCGATCCAGACCGATAGGCCGCGCAGCTTATCCAACAGATTGGCCAAAAGGTTGCTCACGGGATCCATCCCCCATTATCAAGTCTCGCAATCATTGGATGTCCTTTTGCAATCCCCTAGATTCTACTACTTTTATTGACGATTTGTTGAGGAATGTATCAACCTCAGGGCGTTTGAGGTGGTGGGGAGAGCGCTGCCGGTGGATTTCGTAGAGGGCAATGCCGGCGGCCACAGAAGCATTCAAGCTTTCAGTGCGGCCTGCCAAGGGAATGGACAGCAGTTGGTCACAATGGCGCTGTGTGAGCAGGCTAATCCCTTCCCCCTCGGATCCCACCACCAAGGCAATGGGCCGTTGAAAATCGGCTCTATAGATGGGGTCAGTCCCTCGGCTGGTGGTGCCATAAACCCAAAACCCCTGCTCTTTGAGGTATTCCAAAGCCCGATTCAAATTCACCACCCGCGCCACCGGCAAGGTAGAGAGGGCTCCTGCCGCCACCTTCATCACCGTCGAGGTTACCCCTGCTGCCCGCCGTTGTGGGATCACCATCCCCTGCATGCCAAAAGCCTCCACACTACGGGCAATGGCTCCCAAGTTATGGGGATCCTGGATCCCGTCTAGGACTACCAGCACTGGATTGGGGCTGGCCTGCCGGCTTCTTTCCACCAAATCCTCCAGGGCCACGTACTGATAAGGCGTGGCTTGGGCAGCGATACCCTGGTGGTTGGCGCCAGCCGTGAGGGCGTTCAGCCGCTTTGGAGACACTTCGTCGATAACGGTGCCCCGCGCTTTGGCTTCTTCCAACAGAGACAAAAATTGGGGGCTGTAGCGCAACTTCGGCAAGATCCAAACCCGATTGAGGGTGGCTTGACTTCTCAGGGCGGCCAGTACTGTCTGGCGACCGTAGATAATCTCTTGCTCCAGCTCGGTCTGCGGATCCCCGTCGGCCTGAAGCTGCACTTCTTCCGGCAGAACCCCTGTCCCACCCATGGGAAGGCCGGGATCCAGCTCGCCTACTGGTTGAGGAGCCATCTTGCCTTGGGGCCACTGCCGTTGCGCGTCGCAACGGATGGGCTTCACTGGAGCCTCTCGGAGGGCAAGCTTGGGATCCCCGTCTCGGCGTTTGGGCCGCTGTACCCGCTTGCTAACGGATTGCCCTGCCCTTCGCGGCTGCAGTTTGCCCGAGCGAGACAGCCGTGAAGCAGGTTTGCGCTGAGAAGTCTTGGGCATGGGCGTGGAAGATGGAAAGACGGAAAGACTATCCTAACCTTCCCACTCGCCTAGGGTCTCAGCCAAAACATCAGTGAGGGCGAGGATATGGCGCAGCCGTTCGGGATTGGCCAGGTAGAGATAGCCCAGAACTGTTTCCAGGCCGCTGGCGTTTTGGTAATCGGCCAGAGGCAGATGCCGGGGTGGGCGACCGCAGCCATTGCGACCCCAGCGGACAATTTCCTGCTCTTCGGGGTTGAGATGGGGCAACAGGGCCAACAGCAGCTTAGCCTGAGCCGAGCCGCGCACCCGCCTCACCACCTGCTGATGATAGCGCTCCAGTCGATCTGGAGGAAATAGCCGTTGCCGCCGCACATGCAGTTCGTAAATGGCGTCTCCCAAGTAGGCCAAGGCTGCGGGCGATAGGCGGCGAATCTCGGCCAAGGAGGGCCTTTCGGAAGTGGGCTCGAACAGCAGATCGTTCACAGCAGCTCACGAAAGATAGGCAGAAAAAATGTCTAGAACCGCTGTCATCGGCTCATTGCAGGATTCAGTCCATGCTAAGACAAGCTTCCTCTGGTCTGCTAGCCTGACTCGCGCTCTTTCCCCCCTTGCAGGTGATTTGGATCACGAGGCCCAGAGAGAAAAGGTGCTATCGAGTAGACAGGGCAAAGCCGGTTAAGGGGCTGATGTTATGAGCCTTGAAAAGCCAGTTGGAGTTACTGCCAAGAATCTGGAGAGCAAAATCCAAGAAATTGTGGGTGAGCTGGCCAGCGATCAGCGTGAAAGGCTGGAAGGTAAGGCCGAGCAAACAAAGGCAGCCACCCACCCTGGAGTCGAGGATGCTCGAGAAGCGATTAAAGACGTTGTGGATGATCCAACGGATGGCCAATAGCTCCAGTTAAGATGCGGGGACAAGGAGATCTGCATTCAGCAAAAGCAGGTAGGCGACGACCGCCCCCCCCATACCCCCTACCAAAAAGCCAGCGGCCAATTCGCTCCAAGATTGGGATCCCCCTACCGGCCCTATGTTGCGCTGCGAAGTGACAGTGCCGTAGAGAGAAAGGGCCGCCGTCAGAATCAAGATCAGGCCACAGGCTCCCAAAAAGCCGCTCAGCAGACCGATGGGCTCGTTGCGCAGCGGCCCCAGCTTGGCAAAGGGGCCTACCAGCCAATAGCCGTGGGCCATACCGATTTCCAAGCCCCGCCAAATGGAACTCAATCCCGGTCGGTTGATGGGCAGCCAGTCGATCAACAGCCGGACAACAGGCGCGTGGTTGATCGGTGTCCAGAGATCCCCAATTTGCGGATCTCCCTCAGGGACGGTGACGTATCCCTTATTCATGTTCAACCTATTCAACGGAGCAGGATCGGCATTGGGTTCGACCATTTCAGCAACTCTGTGTCCAGTTCAAAGGAGGATGGAAAAAAGCCTAAAAAAGCAGGGATCCCACCGGGCGTAGGTTGCGCTGGGGATCCCTGGCCTACACTCAGAACGTCAAAATGTCGGGGAAGAAGCGATTGATCTCGATGAACAGGGCAAAAACAAAGCTGGAAAACAGGATAAATGCCACCGGAGCAGTGGTGAGAAACTTGGTGAAATCAGCCATAGACGCCTCTCAAAAGTTAAATAAATCGAGTTAGAAAGCCGGGCTCAGCTCCTCAGCGGGGGGAGATGGGCACAGCCGCTTCCGGCTCTCGAATTTCGCCGCTGGCAATTTCCTTAAAAGCAGCAGCGGGCCAAGCCAAAGCCGTGAGGAAGCACCGCAGCGCCAGCGGTACATCGATCAGGCTTTCTTTCATTTCGGGGCTATCCTCATCCCGAACCGCGATCAGGTAAGAACGCCCCGCCCAGCCCAGCCAACCGGCAATATACAGGAAGAGCAGACCGGGGATGAGAAACTCGCCCGCATGGTTCAACCGACCATCCGTAACCAGGTGGGGCAGGCCCTCTTCGCCGCAGAGCAGCTTGCTGTAGCGCTCAAAGCGCTTGCTGGTTTGGGCCAGCTTTTGCTGGTAAACAGGGGCCATAGCAGGGCTGGCGTTGAGGATCTTCTCCTCTAGGCTGCTCAGGCGTTCGTTCATCAGGGCCTGAAAGGCGGGAACTTCGCTGCAAGGTTTCAGACCAATCAAGGGCTCTGCCTGCACAGATTGGGCGAGGCCAAGCGCAATGCAAAGGGCCAAAAGAAGGCTTAAAAAGGTTCGCATAGCAGGATGTGTCCTTGAGGTAGGGGTCTAGGATCTGTCCAAATGCTAAGGGATGCTAAGTGCAGCAACAGGCACTAAACGGTTAGTATCATACTCCTGAGCGCCTCGCCCCGACGGATCCCGGGTTTTAGCTCACACAATTCTTAATTCAAGTATCTCAAGTATCCCAAAGCTCTCCTATCCCTTTTGCCCAGCCTGCTCTCCCATGCCCCGCGTCCTTGCCATCGAAACCAGTTGTGACGAAACGGCTGTGGCTGTGGTGGCGGCGGATGTGGCCTGGCCGGGGTTTGCCCCGCGGCAGCTCAGCTCGGTGGTGGCCAGCCAAATCGACCTCCATGCGGCCTACGGGGGCGTGGTGCCGGAGGTGGCCTCACGGCAGCATGTGGAAACTCTGCCCTTTGTGCTAGAGGCTGCTCTGCAGCAGGCCGGATTGGAGGTGGCCGAGGTAGATGCCATTGCCGTAACTTGTGCGCCGGGCCTGGTGGGATCCCTGCTGGTGGGGCTGATGGGGGCCAAGACCTTGGCTTTGCTTTACGACAAGCCCCTGATCGGGGTGCACCATCTGGAGGGCCATCTCTTTAGCGGCTTTTTGGCCGAGCCCGATCTGCGCCCCCCCTGCCTCTGCCTTTTGGTGTCGGGGGGCCACACCAGCTTGATCTGGATGAAGGACTACGGGCAGTACCAGACGGTGGGTCGCACCCGCGACGATGCTGCCGGCGAAGCGTTTGACAAAGTGGCGCGGCTGCTGGGGCTGGGCTATCCGGGGGGACCGCAGATTGACCGCTGGGCTCAGCAGGGGGATCCGCAGCGCTTTCCCCTGCCCGAGGGCAAAGTGGAGCATCCCTACGACACAAGCTTCAGCGGCCTGAAAACGGCGGTGTTGCGCCTAGTCCAGCAGTTGCAGCAGCAAGGCCAGGAGTTGCCCATTGCCGACATTGCCGCCAGCTTCCAGGCCTGTCTGACCCATGTGCTCACCGAAAAGGCAGTGGCCTGCGCCGAGGCGCTGGGCCTCTCGACGCTGCTGCTGACGGGAGGGGTAGCTGCCAATCGGGAGCTGAGGGCCCGCCTCACAGAAGCAGCCCGGCAAAGGGGGTTGCGGGTGGTGATCCCGCCGATTGCCCTTTGTACCGACAATGCGGCCATGATCGGGGCAGCTGGGCTCTGCCACTGGCTGCGGGGGGAGGTCTCGCCGCTGGAGCTGGGGGTGGCCTCTCGCCTGCCCCTGGAAGGGATCCCTTCCCTCTACCTGGGTGGGGGCGGAGCTCATACAGAAGAACAGACGGGATCTGCCGCAGCCGTCCTCTGACGTTGCCTCACTTCCAGGTAGATCAGCAGGGCATTGATGTCGGCGGGGTTGACACCGCCAATGCGGGCTGCCTGGCCCACGGTGAGGGGACGCACCGCCGAGAGCTTATCCCGCGACTCTTTGGAGAGGGTGGGGATGGAGTGGTAGTCCAGATCGGGGGGCAGAGGGCGGTGGTACTGCTTGCTCACCTGCTCAATTTGGCTCTGCTGCCGCTGGATGTAGCCGCTGTATTTGACGGCAATCTCTGCCGCCTCCTGCTCAAAGGGATCCAGCTCCGCATCCCCCAGCCCCAGTTCCAGGAGATCGGAGTAGTGAATCTGGTTGCGGCGCAAGATCTCGGCCAGGGTGGCGGATCCCTTGATCCCCTGCCCCGTCAGTTGGCTTAGTTGGATGCCGGCCAGGTCGTGGGCCTTCACCCGCTGCGTTTCCAGGCGCTCGATTTCTGCGGCAATGCGCGCTTGCTTGGCTTGGAACAGGGCCCAGCGCCGGTCATCGATCAAGCCCCATTCTCGCCCCAGGGGGGTGAGCCGTTGGTCGGCATTGTCGGAGCGCAGGATGAGGCGGTATTCGGAGCGGCTGGTGAGCATGCGGTAGGGCTCCCGCAGTTCTTTGGTGCAGAGATCGTCGATGAGGGTGCCGATGTAGCTGGACTCCCGCGGCAGGGTGACCAGGGGCTTGCCTTGAACCAGGCGGGCGGCGTTGATCCCGGCTATGAGCCCCTGAGCTGCCGCCTCTTCGTAGCCGGTGGTGCCGTTGATCTGGCCGGCGCAAAACAGCCCCTGCACTTTTTTGGTCATCAGAGTGGGGTAGAGCTGGGTGGCCGGCAGATAGTCGTATTCCACCGCATAGGCAGGCCGCAGCATGACGCACCGCTCCAGGCCAGGCAAGGAGCGCAACATCTGGATCTGGATTTTCTCAGGCATCCCCGTGGAGAACCCCTGGATGTAGAGCTCCGGCAGATCCCGCCCTTCCGGCTCAATAAAAATCTGATGGCTTTCCTTGTCGGCAAAGCGGACAATCTTGTCTTCGATGCTGGGGCAGTAGCGGGGCCCTTTGGCCTCCACCCAGCCGCCATAGACAGGGGTTTCGTGGAGATTTTCCCGGATGATGCGGTGGGTCTCTGGGGTGGTGCGGGTCAAGTAGCAATCCATCTGCTCCCTTGGCACCCACACCTCGGGGTCGAAGCTAAACCAGCGCACATCGGGATCCCCCGGTTGCCGCTCCATGACCGAAAAATCCACGCTGCGCCGATCCACGCGGGCGGGGGTGCCGGTTTTCAGCCGGCCCGTTTCAAAGCCCAGTTGGTGCAGGGTGTCGGTCAGCCCTTCCACGGCAAATTCCCCTGCCCGTCCGGCAGCTTGCCAGTGGCGACCAATCCAGATGCGCCCCCCCAAAAACGTACCGGTGGTCAGGATCACCGCCCGACAGCCGAAGATGGTGCCGAAATGGGTGACCACGCCCACCACCTCGTCGTTGCGCCCCAACACCAAATCGGTGACAGTGCCCTCGCGAATCGTCAGGTTAGGCTGGTTTTCCACCACCGAGCGCATCACCCGCGCATATTCCCTTTTGTCGGTTTGCGCCCGCAGCGCCCACACCGCCGGCCCCCGCGAACGGTTGAGCACCCGCTTTTGCAAATAGGTGCGGTCGGTAACTTTGCCCATCTCGCCGCCGAGGGCATCGATTTCGTGTACCAGTTGCGATTTGGCCGGGCCGCCGACGGCAGGGTTACAGGGTTGCCAGGCGATCTTGTCCAGATTCAACGTCAGCATGAGGGTGTTACAGCCCAGCCGCGCTGCCGCCAATGCTGCCTCACAGCCGGAGTGCCCCCCGCCAACCACCACCACATCGTAGTGATCGAGAAAATCAATGCTGTCCCGTCCAACTCTGAGCATAGGGTGGCAATTCCAAAATGAATAGCCGGGATCCCCGGTCTTTTAATTTTCAGGTTATTTCAGCTCGCTTATCCAGCTTAGCGATGGCGGCAACGGATAGGGTTATTTGCAACCGGCCTGAGGCAGGCAGAGCAGTAGGGAAAGTTTTCTGTTGCCCTGGGAAATAAAGTTGGGTAGAGGCTCAGTTCCCAGCCTAAGTCACCTGATTGAAGAGTTGAAGAGACCTCAGGGCGCTGGGATCAGCTCCCCCAAGGCTGCCGATAGCAGGGGATCCCAGAGGAAAGGGCAGAGTCGCCCAAGGGATGTTGCGGCTCATACAAACACCAGACAGCCCGCCTGAGAGAGCCAAGCACCGATTCCATTATCCTCAACCGGATCTAATCCAGACTATTTTAGTCGGGTTTAGTTGACGCGGCAGATTGCGGGTGATAAGATTCCCCCCAACGATAGGTAAGTTCAATCCAGCGCCCACCCTTTCCTTCACCTTGAGGCTGCCCATGTCCCAAACTCTTTCCGAACGCCCGCTCAGCCCTGCCGATTCCCCGTTGGCCTCTGCCTTGCACAGCTCCAAGGTGGGCTTCAGCCGTTTGCGCTGTCGGGAGTGTGGCGCCGAGTATGAGCCGGTCGCCAAGCATGTTTGTGAGCTGTGTTTCGGCCCCCTGGAAGTGGCTTATGACTACGACTGGCTGAAGCGCACGGTTAGCCGTCAGAGCATCCAGGCCGGGCCGCTGTCTATCTGGCGCTATCGGCCTTTTCTGCCGGTGACTTCTGAGAAGCCCATCGATGTGGGCACCGGCATGACCCCGCTGGTTAAGGCGGAGCGGCTGGGTCGGCGGCTGGGATTGAAAAATCTTTACATCAAGAACGATGCCGTCAACATGCCCACCCTCAGCTTCAAGGATCGGGTGGTGTCGGTGGCGCTGACCCGTGCCAAGGAGCTGGGTTTTACCACCGTTTCCTGCGCCAGCACGGGCAACTTGGCCAACTCCACGGCTGCCATTGCCGCCCATGCCGGCCTAGACTGCACCATCTTCATCCCGGCGGACTTAGAAGCGGGCAAAGTGCTGGGATCCCTGATTTACAACCCCACCGTCATGTCGGTGGAGGGCAACTACGACCAGGTGAATCGCCTCTGCGCCGAGGTGGCGGATCGCTACGGCTGGGGCTTCGTCAATATCAACCTGCGCCCCTACTACTCGGAAGGCTCCAAAACCCTGGCCTACGAGGTGGTGGAGCAACTGGGCTGGCAACTGCCGGATCAGGTGGTGATCCCGCTGGCCTCGGGATCCCTGTACACCAAGGTTTACAAAGGCTTCCAGGAGTTTGTGAAGGTGGGGCTGGTGGCGGATAAGCCGGTCACCTTCCACGGCGCCCAGGCGCAGGGATGTTCGCCCATTGCCCAAGCCTTCCGCGAGGGACGGGATTTTGTCACTCCGGTTAAGCCCAATACCATCGCCAAGTCCATCGCCATCGGCAACCCTGCCGACGGGATCTACGCCCTGGAGATCGCCCGCAGAACCGGCGGCCAGATCGAGACGGCTGCCGATCCGGAGATTGTTGCCGGCATCAAGCTTTTGGCCGAGACCGAAGGCATCTTCACCGAAACCGCCGGCGGCACCACCATTGCCGTGCTCAAACGCCTAGCAGAGTCCGGCCAACTTGATCCCGAGGCGGTTACAGTAGCCTACATTACCGGCAACGGTCTGAAGACCCAGGAGGCGGTTCAAGCCCACGTAGGCCATCCGCTGGTGATCTCGCCCAGGCTGGAGAGCTTTGAACAGGCTTTGGAGCGGGCCCGCACCCTGGAGCGGCTGGACTGGCAGGAGGCATCAGTATGAACTCGGTTTGCAGGGAAGACCCTCTCCATTGCCTCTTAACAGAATCTTAATGAAGAACTGTTAAGATCCCTGGCGTAGACCTATTGGCTCAGGAGCTTTGCACGATGCCTATCTTTCCTTCTGTTCAACGCCTTGTTCGCCGTTGGATCCCGTTGGCGGCTGTAGTGGCCCCACTTGTCTTTGCTCCTGCGGCCCAGCCTCAAGGGCTAAACACCATTGCCGTTGAGCTGGAAACTTTGCCCAGCAGCTACTCGACGCTGGCGGCAGCTTTGCGGGCGACGGGCCTGAATACGGCGTTGGCAGGGCCGGGGCCGTTCACGGTCTTTGCCCCTTCCGATGTGGCCTTTGGGCAACTGCCGCCGGGTACGGTGGAGACGCTGTTGCAGCCGGCCAGCCGGGCTCAGCTCACCCGCATTCTCACGTATCATGTGGTGCCGGGGCGGATTACCTCGTTTGACCTGCGGCCCGGCCAATCGACCACTCTGACCACCTTGGCAGGGCTGCCGCTGCAGGTGCAGGTGGGATCCGATGGCAGCATCCGGGTCAACGGGGCTAACGTGAACCTGGCGGATATTCCAGTTTCCAACGGCGTGATTCACGGCATCGATGGGGTGCTGCTACCCTAGTTTTTTGATGTTGGTTAATGGACGAGGCATTGGGCTATGGCAGTCAAGGTGCTGATTCCCAACACGCTGCGGGCGCTCACCCAGGATCAGGGGGTGGTGAATTGCGAGGGATCCACCATCCGCGAATTGTTGGATGCTTTGGAACAACGCTGTCCGGGGATTAAGGCGCGGCTGTGCGATGAGAAGGGGGAATTGCGCCGCTTCGTCAACTTTTATGTGAACAGCGAAGACATTCGCTTCCTCAAGGGATGTGACACCCCTCTGCAAGATGGGGATGAGGTGAGCATCGTCCCTGCCGTTGCTGGGGGCTGAGGGCTGCCAAGCCTGCCGTGGACGCTGTGGAGTGGTTGAGCCAGCCGGCCCCGCTGGTGGCACCTGCCTTGCTGGGCATGGTTCTGGTGCGGCAATTTGCCGATGGGCTGCAGGTGCGGGCCCAGATCGTAGAGACGGAGGCCTACACGGCTGGGGATCCGGCCTGCCATGCCTACCGCCGCAAGACCCAACGCAACCAGGTCATGTTTGGCCCGCCAGGGCATCTCTACATCTATCGCATCTACGGCCTCTACCACTGTCTAAATATCGTTACCGAGCCAGAAGGGATCCCGGCGGCGGTTCTGATCCGGGCAGCTCAGTTGGATCGCCTGCCAGACTGGATCCCGGCCAACAAACAGAATCAGCCAGCACGGGCGGCGGCGGGGCCGGGCCTGCTCTGTCAAGCACTGCGCATCGACGGATCCCACAACGGCTGGCGGCTAGAGCGGGCGGAAGCCGGCCAGGAAGGCATTTGGCTGGAGGGATCCCCCTCTTGGCAAACGCAGTTGTCCATCGTCCAAACCACCCGCATCGGCATCACCCAAGGAGCCGAGATCCCCTGGCGCTGGTACATTGGTGGACATCCGGCGGTGTCGCGCTATTAGTGGGGGCAGGCGGACAATGCTCGCAGAAGGCAGTGGCTAAAGGACTCCGTCCCGCTTACG
>NZ_JANSHQ010000217.1:0-865 GCF_047461715.1 Synechococcus sp. R8-2
CTCAAACCGGACGGCATCATCCGCACCAATGTCCACAGCCTTTACCAGCGCCAGTTTATTTTCAACATGCAGGATGCCATGGAGCTGCTGGGGGTAATGGATGAGCCGGCTGCCAAAGCCGTTCCCATCCTCAGGGAGCTGATGGATGCCCTTCACGAGGGCAGCTTCGTCAAAAGCCACTGGCAGGGGGATGCCATCAAAACCACCAATGGGATCCTGGCCAACTTTCTGCTGCGCAGCGACAAAGGCTTTACCGTGCCTCAGGTCTTTGAGATGCTCCGCCAGGCCGGGCTGGAGTTCATCAGTATGGTCAATTGGCAGCAGTGGAAGCTGGAGCGGGTCCTCACCAAGCCCGTTCCCTACGCTCTGCGGCAAATCAAAAAGCTCAGCCAGGAGGAGCTGCTGCACTTCATCGAGTTGATCTTTCCCAACCTGACCCGCCTGATCGACTTCTGGTGTGGCCACCCCACCGGGGCCACTTCTCCCCAACCCTTCAGCAGCGAGGAATGGAGAAATGGCTTGGTACAGGCGCATCCTCTGCTGCTGAGGCTCAACGCCAAGGCTGCCTTTGAGAATGCCATCCGCGACAATGGCCCGGTCAACATCAACGGCTGGCCCGGCTCCGAGGGCAACATCACCATCGATCCCTTCTCGGTGCGCTGGTTGATCGATGTTTTTGGAGAAGAGCCTGTTCCTGTACAGGCCCTGGCGGCCAAGGCGCTAGATCTCATGGATTGGACCCCAGAAGAAGCCTTTAACCAGGTGGTGGCCAACCTGAAGTTTCTGGAAGAGCGGCTGGTGGTGCTGTTGCACTCGCCGCTGCGTTGAGTTCAAGAACCTACCCCCCTCTCCCCCTGGGAGAGGG
>NZ_JANSHQ010000218.1:0-1689 GCF_047461715.1 Synechococcus sp. R8-2
AACATCCTGGATGGGATCCTGTTCGCGCTGGGTTTATCGTCCTCGCGGGGGATGCGGGCAGAGAGGCTTTTGGATCTGGTGCATTCCGGCAGCCTCAACGGCAATCGGCAGGTGGAAACCCACGTTTCCGTCACCTTTGAGCTGGGGCCGGGAGAAGATGGCCAGCCCAGGGAATGGAAAGTCAGTCGCCGGCTGCGGGTCAAGCCCGGAAAGGCTGAGGATCCCACTCGCGATAGCGGGACGGATTCTCTCCCCTACACCAGCACTTTCTACATCAACGATGTGCCCTGTACCCTGAGCGAGCTGCACGAACAACTGGAGGCGATGCACATCTACCCCAACGGCTACAACGTCGTTTTACAGGGGGATGTCACCAGCATCATTTCCATGCACCCCAAGGAACGGCGGCAGATCATCGACGAATTGGCGGGGGTGGCCACCTTCGACCGCAAGATCGCCCAGGCCAACAGCAAGCTGGAGGCGGTACGGGAACAAATTGAGCGCTTTCGGCTCATCGAACAGGAATGGCAAGCCCAGGGAGAACGGCTGCTCAAAGAGAGCGAAAAGGCTCAACACCATCAGCAACTGCGGCTGCAGTTGCAAACGCTGGAGCAGCAGCAACAGGTGTTGCTTTGGCGGCATTTGCAGGCCCAAGTGGAAGAAACCCAGGCGGCCATTCAGCGGTTTCTGGAAACTCAGGAGCAGGCCACCGCTCAGGTGCAGACCTTGAACGATCATTTGCAACAGGCCGAAGCCGCCCTGGCCGAGTTGCAAAGCCGCATCCACGCCCTTGGAGAGGAGGAATACCTGCACCTGCAAGCCCAGATTGCCGCCGCCGAAACACAACGGCAACAGGTCAGCCAACAGATCGCAGCCTGGCAGCAGGAGATCGAGCAAGCGCAGCGCCTACATCAGGAGCGGCAAACCCAACAGCAGCATCTGCAGGCGGAGCTGGAACACCTGCACAGCCAACAGGAGCAACTGGCCCAAGCCCAGGGATCCCTGCAGGCCCAGGTTCAGAAAGCCCAAATTAGCTTGGAACAGAGCCGCGAACAGCTGCGCGCCCTAGCCCAATCCGCCGATGCCTGGGTGAAACAGCAGCGCTACCTCACCCGCCACATTGAGGAACTCCGCGCTGAACAGGAGCCTCTCCAACAGGAGCAAATTCGCCTGCAAGAGCGACAACGGCAACTGGAACGACAAAGCCAAGAGATCCAAGCGGAGATTGCCCAGATCGAGGCGTGGCTGGGATCCCACCTGGCCCTCACCGCCGAGCTGGAACACACTTGCCGACAGTCGGAAGCTCAGGTTCAAACTTTGGCCCAAGAGCTGGCGCAACTGCAGGCCGGCCTGGAGCTGGATCGCGCCACCCACGAGCGCCTGGCCGCCGAGCTGCACGCCAAGCAGCGGCAACTGGACAAATGGGAAACCCGCCGCCAAGTGTTGCAAGAATCCCAGGGATCCCGGGCGACCCAAGCCATCCTGAGTGCCCGTCTGCCGGGGGTTTTGGGGTTGGTGGCCCAGTTGGGGCAGGTGGATCCCCAGTATCAACTGGCGCTGGAGATCGCGGCAGGGAACCGGCTGCACTTTGTGGTGGTGGAGGATGACACCGTGGCCGTGAGCGCCGTCAACTTTTTGAAGCGGGAAAAAGCCGGACGCGCCACCTTTTTGCCCTTGAACAAGCTCCAG